>NZ_QGDU01000009.1 GCF_003149045.1 Fibrobacter sp. UWR4
TCTCGGTTAAGTCTCATCGCTTGTCCTTTTCTTGGTCGAAAACGCAAGTTAGAAACCTAACCATCCCTAGAATTCACTTTCTAGGGATTTTTTTTGTTTTCAGCCTAGATCGGATTTACTTGACGATGAGAATCCGCGAGAAAAAAAACATCTTTTATCTTTGCGAAGTAGAAAGCAAAAGGATGATTTTGTGTGGAAGAAGTATTTGTGAGAAAAACAGGTGCTCCGTAAGGAACACCTGTTTTTTTTGATTTAGTCCTTTAGGGATTATCCGCCACGAATGTGGCGGATATAAAAACCGCCCGCTAAAAAAGAGGGGTGGTTTGTGATTCTACAGTTCTTAGCAATGATGGGTACTTTCGTTTCACGAAAGTACCAAATGCTGGCCTCGGTCATGGACAAATAAATTTGTCCGCGACACTCGGCTTACGTACTTGTCGTTCTTACTTCAACTCAGCTAGAGCCTTTTCGTTCTTAGCAATGATGTCCTGCTGGGTTGCCAGCTTGACACGTTCTGCGTTGACGACGGCTTCCGGAGCGCCGGAAACGAACTTCTCGTTGCTGAGTTTCTTTTCGATGGAAGCAGCAAAGCTCTTTGCCTTTTCGATTTCCTTTTCGAGGCGTGCAATTTCTGCAGCCGGGTCAAGGATACCTTCCAGCGGGATGAAGAGTTCGCCACCAGGAACAACGGCGGATGCGCTGAACTTGGGCTTTGCGGCCTTCACGCCAACGGTAATGCTTTCGATGCCACCCAGTTCGGTGATGATGGCGAGGCATGCATTCACGGACTTTTCGGTAGCAGCATCGTCGACGCTCACCACAGCCTTCAGCTTGGTAGCGGGGGAGACGCTGTAACGGCCACGAACACCGCGGACTGCTTCCACCACGGCGAATGCCTGGTCGAATGCAACTTCGATGTCCTTGTTGATGAGAGATTCATCAGCAGTGGGCCAGGGGCGGCTGATCACCATTTCGGAACCCTGGAACAGGATGCTGTTCAGTTCTTCGGTGATGAACGGCATAACCGGGTGGAGAAGGTCAAGCACATTCTTCAGCACGTAGCTGAGGATGGCCATGGCGTTCTTCTTTTCGGCGGTCAAAGATTCGCTGTTGATTACAGCCTTCTTGATTTCAAGATACTGGCTGCAAACATCGTCCCACACGAAGCGGTAGAGGAAACCTGCAAGTTCTGCGAAGTGGTATTCTTCCAGCATGCGGGTTGCATCCTTGATGGTGGTCTGCAAGCGAGAAAGGATCCACTTGTCTTCGAGAGTGAGGAGAGCCTTGTCCATGGGGAGCTCTGCGGTGAGAGCGCCAGCCTGTTCCAGCTGCGGATAAAGGAAGCGGCATGCGTTCCAGATCTTGTTACTGAAGTTACGGCCGATTTCGAACTTTTCGGAAGTGTTGATTTCGGTACCGTCTTCCTGCTTTTCCTTTTTCACCGGCAGACGGACGTCCTGGTTGTCGGTGCAGAGGCTTGCCATCACGAAGCGGAGAGCGTCAGTGCCGTACTTCTTTTCGATATCCATGGGGTCCACACCGTTGCCCTTGGACTTACTCATGGTCATGCCATTGCCGTCCAGAATCTTCGGGTGGATGTAAACGGTCTTGAAGGGGATGGTACCCATGTTTTCCTGGCTGAACAGCACCATGCGAGCCACCCAGAGGGTGATGATGTCGCGGCTGGTCACCAGCACGGAAGTGGGGTAGTACTTCTTCAGGGTGTCGTCAGCCGGAGTCGGCCAGCCCATGGTAGAATGGGGCCAGAGACCACTGGAGAACCAGGTGTCAAGAACGTCTTCTTCCTGCTTGAGAACGTGGCCCGGAACTGCGTCTTCCTTCAGGTTTTCTTCCTGAGAGCAGACTAGGTAGCCGCCGTTTTCAGCCTTGTAGAAGAAGATGTCGTCGCGGCCGCCGAACACTGCCTTCAGTTCTTCTTCGGTTGCGTCGGTGTGCCAAATAGGAATGCGGTGGCCCCACCAGAGCTGACGGCTAATGCACCAGTCGCGCTTTTCGGCCAGCCAATCCAGATACTTGTTGGCGTAACGTTCCGGGAGGATCTTGATTTCACCGGACTTCACGGCGTTCATTGCGTTTTCGGCAAGAACGTCCATCTTCACGAACCACTGGTCGCTGAGGTACGGTTCGATCACGGTCTTACTGCGGTCAGAGTGGCCCACATCCATTTCGTGGTCTTCCACCTTGATGAGGAGGCCCAGTTCGACCAGACCTGCAACAACCGCTTCACGAGCAGCCTGGCCCTTCATGCCCTGGAACTTGCCGGCATTTTCGTTCAGAGTGCCGTCGTCGTTCATGATGTTGATCATGGGGAGCTTGTGGCGGAGGCCGGTAGCATAGTCGTTGGGGTCATGAGCCGGAGTCACCTTCACGGAACCGGTACCGAAGTCCTTGTCCACGAGAATTGCGTCTGCGATCACCGGAATTTCACGGTCAACGAAAGGAACCTTCAGGGTCTTGCCGATGAACTGTGCATAGCGTTCGTCGCTGGGGTGCACGGCGAGAGCGGTATCGCCCATGATGGTTTCCGGACGGGTGGTAGAAACCGGGATGAAGCCGGAACCGTCGGCCAGAGGATACTTGAAGGTCCAGAAGTGACCCTTCACATGTTCGTAATAGATTTCGTCATCGGCAACGGCGGTCTGGAGCTTGGTATCCCAGTTCACGAGACGCTTGCCGCGGTAGATCAGGCCCTTCTTGAACAGGTTGAAGAAGGCGTGGCGAACAGCCTTGGCGCAGATGGGGTCCAAGGTGAAGCGCTGACGGCTCCAGTCGCAGCTCACACCCAGGCTCTTCAGCTGGGTGGTAATGCGAGCTTCGTATTCTTCCTTCCACTTCCAGATGCGTTCCACCAGAGCGTCGCGGCCAATGTCGTGACGGGTCTTGTGTTCGTCCTGGAACAGGCGCTTTTCCACAACAGCCTGGGTTGCGATACCGGCATGGTCGGTACCCGGAATCCACAGGGTGTCGCGGCCGGTCTTACGGCGGTAGCGTACCAGAATATCCTGAAGGGTGTCGTTGAGAGCGTGGCCCAGGTGCAGGGCGCCAGTCACGTTAGGAGGCGGAATGACGACAGAGAACGGTTCGCCCTTACCGCTGGGTGCAAAACTATTCTTTTCTGCCCAGGTGGCATGCCAACGGGCTTCAACATCTTTAGAATTATAACGTGTTTCCATAATAGAGCCTTCCACAAATAATTTCTTAACGTGGGCAAATTTAGAAAAAAAACAGTGAACTTCATGAACGAGATGTCTTTGAACAGGACGAACTCTTGTCTTTTTTTACCTGATAAACACTTTTGGCTTCGCAGGCACAGAGGGCTTTTTGACTTGTTAGAATGGTCATGGCGTCTGAGGAATCCCGCAGGATGCGAAGCAGGTTGTCCATGGAACGGCTCTGTGTTACAGTTCCTTTTTCATACTTGGCAAAGGCCTTCGGTCCGCCACCCACGATTTCTGCAAATTCTTCCTGGGAGTAACCGAACTTCTTGCGAATTTCAACAATCTCCTGGGGTTGCAATAAGCCCTCCGCTTCCCTGTAGAGAGCATCAAGCTTTTTGTTGATGGGACCGACACGTTCCTCGTCAATGAACTCCTCGCCACATCCGGTACAATGGAAAATTGGAAGGTTGTTTACGGTGATGGATTTACCCTTGTAGGTGTAGGTTTCTTTTACTTTTTTTCGGATCACTTTTGCGCAGCAAATGGGACATTCTTTGATAATCATTTATAGCTCCTTGAACGAAATGACAACTCCGTTTCCATTTTTTGTTATTTGAATTTTGATATACAACCTTACGCAAGAACCATCCGCTTTTGTGTCTGCGGAATGATAAACATCTTGCCAAAGAGTTGTGTCAGCGTCGGTTGTCATGGTCTTGTATATTTCGTTACTCCTTAATTTGCATACGCGTTCAACGATTGAATCTTCGTCTGTGTATCCTAGCAGAACGGCAGTCTGTTTAGAAGATCGTGTAACAAATCTTTTGTCTTTGTCCTGGAGCAGTTTTTTTATCAACTCCAAATCATAGTGCGCTTTGCCGAGGTGTTCCATTCAGAATGCCTCCTCAAATGCAAAAGAATCTGTCTTGATTGAAATATAGATATAAAAGTACCATAATGGTACTGTCTGCGAGCGGTATTTTTGTCATTTTACCTCCTGTCGCTACATGCGTAAAAAGCGACGGTTTTGTGCTACGATTTTATTTATCAAAAAGTGGTTTAAGTTCGGCGAAACATTCGCCTAAGCCTTGTAAGCGGCTTTCTTTTCGGCTACGGCAAGTTTGCGGGTGACCTTTCTCTTTGTACGAACTTTAGGAACCGCGATCATTTGAACATTTAGTGCGTTCAATACGCGTAAAATGGTGTCAAAACGGGGGTGGGCATCTTCATCCAGCGCCTTGTAAAGACTTTCTCTGCCGAGACCTGTTGCTTTTGCAATTTGTGCGATGCCGCGAGCTTTGGCTACGTATCCGATGGTCCTCAACAAAACGGTGCTGTCGTTTGACTGCAATGCGTCGCTGATGACTCCGGCAATAACCTCTTCGTTGTCGAGCAGTTCCGATAGATCCAGTTTACTTGTTTTCATTTTGAATAGCCCTCCACATTTCCTTTGCCTTTTCAATGTCTCGCCGTTGTGTTGATTTGTCTCCACCACATAGGAGAATGATTACAACTTGTCCTCGTATGGCGTAGTAGAGCCTATATCCAGGTCCAACATCGAATCGCATTTCGGATATCCCGTCGCCAATGTTTTTGACATCACCAAGATTTCCTAGTTCAACTCTCAATAATCGAGAGAATATTCTCTGCTTTGCCTGATTGTCCTTAAGGTTCGCGTACCATTTAGAGAAGGTTTCAGTTTTCTCTATTGAAAACATCTTACCCTCCCAAATGTATCTAATCGGATACAAAGTGTCAAGTGCATTACATGTGTATTCATTTTTTCCTCCTGTCGCTACATGCGTAAAAAGCGACGGTATTCATCTAAGAAACGGAGATCGACTGGTTCCCGAATTTTTTTCGCTGTGCAGAAATATAAATAAGGCGGAATGCCAAATTTTGACAATTGACGAAAATGCCCGAATTTGTTAGAATTTTATTCAATGTTCGACAAAGTCAATTTGAAAGATCCCAAATACCTTCAAGATTACGAGAACCAGATTCGCAAGCTCCCGCTAGATGAGTTGTACGAAGTTCTGGATATCGTTAAAAAAGACAAGACTTCAGAAAGAATTGATATTGTAAATAAACGGATTGGTGAACTGGAAACATCGGATAGACTGTTGTGGGCAGGACTGTTGTCGACAATGCCATTGCCAGAATTACCTTCGGAAGAAAAAATTCATCGAAAAGGTGGATTGACTGCCGAGGAACTTGAAGAAGTTAGAAATTCCGTCAACGAGACATACGAAAGGCATAAGGACGTAGAAATCATCGGGTATAATTTCGATGGCAGGTGTATTACGCCGGTTTACGACTCCAAATACAATATTGAACAGGGCAAAACTCACGAAACAATCCAGCGGTTGCAAAAAGAATATCGAGAGAACTTTAAATGGTCGATTCTCTTAGGATCAGCTCTAGTAATTGTATTGTTGATTGTGGTTAAGGTGATTGAATCTGTTTTTTATGTAGATATAAACCTTCGTGGATTGCATTAAAGGCTGCGGTGTTGTTAAAATTTCAAGATGTAATGCCCTTTAGGCAGGTCTCTTGATTTGTTACGTGTGCGGCCTTTGGTGTCAACTAGGAACTTGGCTGTACTTGTCGGAACAATCTGCCGTGCAGTACTCATTTTCAAAGGAGCCTCGCTTGCCTCAAGTTTTGCCTGGTAGGGGATGGTCTTGCCTTCCAGCAGCTTGTCGCTGGTAATGGTTGGTTCGGGACTTTCGTCGGCTGCGATGTTCAAACCGTCAATTTTGCAGATGATTTCTTCGCCGGGAATCAAGCCCTTCAGAGATGTTTCGCTGCGCTTGCCTTTGATGGTAACGTAGGCGTTGTGGTACAGCGGGGCGATACCGATGTTCTTTACCGTTACCGAGGCAGAATTTTCGTTGGCAGTGAAGGCGGTAATTTCGAACTTGTAGCCTGCGAAGGAACTGGCTTCGTAGAGGCGTTCCTTAGTAGCGTACTTGCCGTCGGGGGAGTTATTACCGATAACATAAGTCATGTGGTACTTGCTGGCGGCCTGTTCCCAGGTCACACCGTAAAGTCCTGCGGGATTCAAGAATTCCTGCTGGTCCTTTTCCGTATAGTAGCTGACTTCGCCGCCACCGGGTGCTGTTTTCCAGCGGTCCAGACCCATATCTCGCCAGTTCCTTTCGTTGTCGCCGTAGCCCTGTGAAATATCGTGTTCGGCATGCATGAAGGAATCATCAAAAAGTCCGAAATTCAAGGCCAGCAAACTCTTGTCGTCGATAACGGGAGAGTAGCTGTTGTCCGCTGCGTCAATGGAAATGCTCCATGGTGTTTCGGTAAACTGTGCTGCCACGTGCTTCAGGAATTCAGCCTGGTAATCCTTGGTGGCAAAGTTGACACCGAATTTTTTCGTGGTGCCGTAAATGTGGTACTCACCCCAATGGCCAAAGCCCACTTGCACAAACGCGATTCGCGGGTCCTTGTCGTAGGCGGCTGCAAAGTCCGTATAGAACTGCTTGTAGAACCACATCAGCTCCGTGCTGCTCCAGTCGGCGTAATAAGTGGGTCCGTCGCCACCCGGGTCTTCGGAGTAAGTCTCGGTGTAGCCCGTCATGTTCTTGATGTACAGGGGAACGGCGGTGGCGCCCTTCACGTTCTGGGTGCAGCCCGATGCGTTTCTAATGGTTTCGCTGGGATACTCGATACGGAATCGCACGATGGCCTGGTGCCCGCGGCTAGCCACATCGTTCAACATCTTTTCAAAGGAACTCCAGTCGTAATTCAGCTTGTCGCCAGTCTTTCCCGTCACCACAGCGCAGGGGAGGCAATAGGAAAATTCCAGGGAAATCGCCCCCAGGTAATCCTTGCTGCTCTTGGCCTGATCGGGCCAGAACACGATGCCCTTCATGGGCTCCAAAGTTTCGATTGTCTTGTTCAGCGCAATGCCGCGATCCGCAGCGAAAGAAGAGGCCACCAAGGCGGCACTCAAAAGAGAAAGTGTCTTTTTCATAAATCCCATACCACATCCGTGAACCAAGCGGCCCACAGGGAGAAATATATGGCAATTTACTCCCGAAGTCAACGCATTTTCGGGGTGACCTGCATAAAACAATCTCTTCCCGCAAAAATTTAGGGGAGGAACTCAAAAATACAGGGGCAAAATTGGGGACGGCTAGTGCAAATCGAGGATACCCCGCGAAAACCCAAAATTCCCCCTGATTTCACCCCAAAATTCCCTTGCAGCCTTTAACGGGCCTATTGCGCGAAGGGACCTGAGGATATATTTTTAGGGTGATGGGATGAAACTCTAGAAAAAGGGTTGTTTTTTATGATGGGTGAAAATATCTTGAAGGCCGTAGGAGCGGTTGCATTTGTGGTTTGTGGTTCCGTTTGGGCGGATCCTCCCAAAAATTTCAGTGGATGGGATTTGGTATTCGAAGATAACTTCGACGGAACATCTTTGGACAAGAGCAAGTGGAATTCCACTTATAACTGGGGGCCAACTCATAATCACCGTGCCTACTGTGCTCCGGAAAACGTCATCGTATCCGATGGCTACCTGAAATTGAAGGGAGAAGCAAAGAAACATCCCAATGCCAGTGGCAAGACTGCAAAATTTAATGGCAAGGAAATCCCTGTAGATTACACATCCGGTGCCATCGATACCCGCGGGCATTTTGAAGTGAAGTATGGCTATATTGAAGGCCGATTCAAGGCTCCAAAACATAAGGGAACATGGCCTGCCTTCTGGACTTTGCAGGATGGCTGGCCTCCGGAAATCGACATCCTGGAAATCCCCGCATCCCGAAAGCAACACCATTATTACCTGCATTACACAACTCCTGACTGGTATAACAGTCACGGTTCCGCCTGGGATCACGAGGCTTCCTTCGGGGGGCACAAGGACGATGACGTGGACCGTTCCGCAGATTTCCACACCTACGCTGTGGAATGGGACGAAAGCAACCTGAACTTCTATTTTGACGATAAAAAGTTCGCAAGCTATAACCGTCCTACGGAAATCAAGCAGCTTGCTGCCCAGTATATTATCGTGAACCTGGCCATTGGTGGGTGGGCCGGTGATGATATCGAAGTGACTGCGGATAATCCGGCCTATTTTGAAGCGGATTGGGTCCGTGTCTGGAAGGCAAAGCCTGTAAAGCCCGATACGGTTGTCGTTAAGAATGAACAGTTCGGAACTTGCATGGTTCCTGGAGAAGACAAACGGCTTTATCTCAAGGATTGCGGGGATAAGGGCGCCCTTGCTGTCATGACCCAACTTTCTTCCAGCACGTTCCGCCTGGACTTTGGGGACATGAGCCTGGAAATTCCTAATGAAAATAAGGATCCGGGAGTTACCGCCGGTGTATACGCCTGGAACGGCAAGGACCATCAGAAAATCATTTTTGAAAATCAGTACGACAATCAGTACCGTCTAAAGATGGCCCATAGTGGACATTATCTCCGTTCCACTTCTGACGGGGAACGTGTTGTCCAGGACTGGAACACCAGCTGGGAATGGAACCAGAGATGGCGAATCATCAAGGCTTCGGATCTTGAAAAAGAGGACCCGGGTACAGACAAGATTATCCGTAAGCAGGCTATTTCCCGAATCCAGCAGATTCTCAAGGGCAGGACCTTTGACGTGATGGGGCGTGTGCGCTAACTTGTTTTGGTTGGCTCATCGCGCCGCTTTTGTCAACAGTTGTTTGCAAAATAATGGGAAGGGTTGATTTGCCTGTGCGCTGTAGCTATATTAGGCGTACCACCCCCATTTAGGTGCGTTGCCAGTTTAGGCTTTTGGTCTATTCCCAGAGTTTTTGTATATAAACTTTTTTAGGCCTGTAGGCCAGAATATCTTGAGACATATTTTATTAATTGTGACGCTGCAAGCGGTGCTTGCAGTTTTTTGTGTTGCGTCTCCTGGAAAAAATGGTGCCGCAAAAGGTGTCGTCCTGGATTTTGTAGAGATGCCCATTGCGGATGTGGTTCGTGCGGTTTCCCTTGCTTATGATACGCCCATCCTGGTAGACGAAGGATTGGATTTGAAGGTGACATTTCACCTGGAAGGCGTTGGACTTATGGAGGGCATATCTGCCTTATGTTCAGCAAATGGTCTGTCCGTAGTTCAGGAGGGCCGTGTTTTCCATATCCGGCGGCAGGTGGATCATGGAGTGCATGATTTCTCTATAAAGGATGGATTGGTGTCCATATCCGTGCGGGACAAACCTGTTGCGGATTTTGTCAGGGAGTATGCCTTGAATTCTGGATTGAACATTTTGGCGAATCCGGGACTTTCAGGAACAATTACAGGCGAATTGCGTGATATGGCGGGGGAGGAGGCTTTTCGTAGTTTAATGAAGGCTCATGGATTTCGGGTTTGGCGTGAAGGCGGATGCTTGCGGGTGGATGTGGCTTCAAGTGCTTCGGGTGAAATTCGTCCGGGCGTCTCAGGCATTCGTGTCGAACGGGATGGGGACTTGTTCTCTCTGGAATGTAACGGAGTTTCTCTTGGGATTGTTCTGCAATCCCTGGCGGATGAGGCGGGTCTTAATCTTGCATTGTATGGCGAAATCCGCGAGGAGGTGCATTTAAAATTTGAGGGGGTCCCGCTGGAAGATTTGCTGCACGCCCTGTTTCGGGATCGGCGCTACAGTTACGTCATGGAAGGCCGTTCCCTGCTGGTGTCCGAGGGCGGTTCCCGCAGGGCCTTATCCGGTACAAGACTGGTGGCCTTGAAGCATGTGAATTGCGAGAAGGCGATGGGATACTTTGCCAAGTTCATGCCCAGCGAGAGTTTTGCCGTCACAGAGGTTCGGGAGCAGAACGCGCTTCTATTGGGTGGAACTCCTGCAGAATTGGAAATGGGGGAGGCGTTGTTGCGGCTGGTGGATGTTCCCGCCCTGCAGGTCACTCTATCCTGTATTATCGTGGAGCTGAAGCGTGGTCGCAATTTTGAAATCGGATTCCATAGTGGGGCAAGCCGCAAGACAGGAGCGTACGACGTGGGGGCTCGTGGATACTTTGATTTTCTAGGGACGGATATTTCCAGGTCGGGAGCTTTCGGGAAGGTAGGGCTGCTTCCCGATCGTTTTGAAGTGGAGTTGGCGTCCCTCGAGGAAAATAACCGCGGGAAGGTTTTGGCTCGGCCCCGTCTTACCACATTGAACGGCAACAAGGCGGAACTGAATGTGACCAACACGGTGTATTACCTGGTGAGTCAGGTATCTGCCGATGGATACCCCATTACGGATTACCGTTCCTTTAATGACGGCATTTCCCTGGAAATGACTCCTTCGGTTACGCTGGACGGAAATATCACCTTGGAAGTTTCTCCGGAAATCAAGACGGCGGGAAGATCTTCTGGAGATGGCCCCCGAGATATTAGTACCCGTAATCTGAAGACCGTGGTGGTGCTGAAGGATGGGGAATCCCTATGCCTGGGCGGCCTTATACGAAAGAATAAGACGGAAGTTAGGTCCGCGGTGCCATTTCTAGGAAGCATTCCCTTCATTGGACGCCTCTTCAGCTACGTTTCGGAGGAGGACGAGGAAAATGAACTGGCCATTTTTATTACGCCTCATGTGGAAAAATAAACCTGTATCCGTTTGCTGCCGTTTGATGACGTGGGAATATCGCTCCACGTTTGAGGAGGAACCGGATCTAAAAAGTGTGCGTATGCAATTCCTGTGTGAAATGCCTCAATGGGAGGCTCGCGAGGGAAAAGCCTTTGATGTAAGGCTTTGGCCGATGGTTTCCTTCAACGCTACGGAAGGGCGTTTATGGCGTTATCTGGTGGCATTCCCGCCGAGGAATGTGGCAAATGATGGAAGGTGTCGTTACTTGCCGGAACAAGTTAGCCTGGTATCGCAAGCGAACGAGTTCATGATGAACTTGCAAGAGGGAAACAGCGGAAACTGTGTTTTCTGGACAGTGTATCGTGACTTCCTGATTCTTCTGGTGTATTTCGAAGGACGTCTATGTCACTGGTCCGAGGAACCGGGCTATGATAGCGGCAGTCTTCACGAGATTTCTGACCGACTGGATCGATTCCGGAAATTTCTTGAACAGGACAGTCTATTCTCTAGGGCGGATCATTTTGAGATGATTGAATTGAAGGGGAACTCGGATGGCTTTCCCCAGGAACAATTTCTTGCTGCGTCCCGGGATCCTTTTTTCAGAAGGCTGAAACTGAATGGAACGATTGATGTTTCAGGAAGGCGTAGCTGGTGGCTGTGCCACATGAAAATCCCCACGACGGCGTTCTTGATTCTAGGGGCTTTAGCCCTGTTTCAAAATCGGATGGTTGAAAAGATTTCAGATTATTTTGAAAATCATTCTTCTGTAGAAATTCAGGATGCTGTTCCCGTTGACCTGGATTTGCCTCCGCTTATGGAATTCGTGGAAGAACCGAAAAACCTTTCCCCACGCAAAGTAACTTCCGATTGCGTTCCGCCTGTTCTGAACCTTAAGGGGATTGTTGGCGAAAGACTGGTCATTGCGGAAGTCGACGGACAGATGAAAAATCTATCCCTAGGTGATTCCTTGCAATCTTCATCGGAAACTAAAGCAAAACCGTATGTTGTTCAAAAAATCGCCCGAGACCGCTTAACCCTGAAGTGCCTCCACAAAACATTGGAGGTGATTGCCCGGTGATTGAACTAGTCTTGTGTATCTTGCTGGTGGCGACTATTCTTGCGACAAACTTGCTGAATCTTCCTGGGGGCGTGAAACGGCAAATAGGACGCTTTGAAAAAGAGGTAGAAGAAGTGTACTTGGAGGAGTCTGCCATTATTGCCTGGATGGAACAGTTCCCTGCAGATTACTTCGCTAGGAAACCCTGGAACCTGCAGTTGCCCGAAGTTCAGACAGATGATGAGTTCCCCTGGATGAATGTTTCTGCAGGGAAGGTGACGGCCCAAGTGGGCTCCAGGTTCCGCCCCCTAGGTAGGGATGAATTGCGGGAAGTGGAGGGCCTGCTGGAGGCTCATTTAAAACGGGAAATTCTGGGACGTTCCGATTTGAAGGTAAAGTCTGGTAGCCGGCGTCTTTATGGCCGTGGGGAAAACATAGCCTTGTCTGTTACCGCAGGGGACTTGACGCTTGGGTTTGATGGGGACGTAGGGTCCGTGAACCTCAAATGCGATGGGGATATAAACGTAGGTGGTGTCGCGCAATATGATACGCTTCGTCTTCACGCGTCTGGAAATGTAACGCTGAGGGGATCTGTGAGTGTCGACCATCTGGAAGTCTACAGCGGGGGAGACGTGGAACTGTCTCGGACAGTTTCCTTTTCCGGTGTGGTATACTCCCGAGGGAATGTTTCCCCGACAGCCTGCGCTGACACCACTGGAGTCCACGTGCATTTGATTTCTCAGTACATGCTTTCTCGGGATGGGAATGAACCCTTAAGTCCCCGCTGTATATTGCCCGCTTCCGTGGGGGGTAAAATGCAGGCTCTTTCCTGGAGGCTCAATTGAATTCTTCCCGCGGTTTTACTTTGATGGAGGTTCTTGTCGCCTCTGCAATTCTGTCGATCGGGGCGATGGCCCTAGGCTCCATCTACGTCAACTTCAACCATCAGCGACGTCTGGAGATTCAAGCGGTGGATTCTTATATGCGCTCCATTAACGCAATGGAACAACTCATCAGGACTCCGCCATCCTGCGAGGAAACCTCCCTTCCCATGGTCCCTGTTCCCGGCGTGAGTCGTCTAGCCCTTGTTTCCATCTCTACAGAACAGGGGGTGAACCTTCGGAGGCTTATCCCATGTCGCTGATATGGCGGTCTGGAAATCGCTTGCGGAAACATCAAGGATTTACCTTGATGGAACTTTTGGTGGCCATGGTCCTTGCCGCCCTGTTGTCGCTGACGGCTTTCACCTTCCTGCAGCAAACCTGGAGTTCCCACCACCATCTGGTGGAAAGCTACTGGCGGAGCTCTTCGGTTCTTCTGGATCATATCCGCAGCGCCCATCCTTATGGTCTGGATAAGCGGCGACGCATCAATCCTACGTTCTGATTTTTTTTGTCCGCTACCGGATAACGAAAAAAAGACGCAGTTTTCTGCGTCTCTTTTTAAACACTAGCGCTTGGGATCTTACTTACCCAGGTCCACGCCTTCAACGTGATGGTTTTCGTCCTTGCGGGCCTTATGGACTTCGATCAGGTTGCCGAAGTAGTGCATGAAACTCAGGACGCCCACGGAAAGGAAGCCGATGGAATACAGTGCCAGGAACGGTCCGATAATGAACTTCTGTGCACCGATGTATTCCAGCAAACCGAAGATACAGTAGACGCCCACGCCCAGTTCGAGAACTGCCTGCCAGGGGAACTTCTGTCTATAGTGGCTGGTCTGCTTCTTCTTCTGGCCCACGCCGCTCTTGGGGGTGCGGACGAAGCCACTCTTGTGACCGGTAATAGCAGCAAATACTGCCTTGGAATTGCTTACTGCAATGCCTACGCCCAGTGCCATAAGGATGGGCATGGAGAGCAGACGGACCTTCCAACCGGTGTAGCCGGAGCAACGCTGAGCGACAAAGTAAAGGAAGCTAGGTGCGATTGCTGCGAGGAAGATGAAGGTAAAGCCGACGGAGTAGACCCAGACCGGCAGGTTAGCAACGGGCTGGAAGAATGCCAATAGAGGCCATGCACACAGTGCAGTGAACAACATGCAGGGGTGGATGGAATAGTGGGTGGTGTGAAGGATTGCGCCAATCTTTACACGGAGAGGAACATCGGACTTCAGCACGCGGGGGAGAATCTTCTTTGCAGTCTGGATAGAACCCTTTGCCCAACGGAACTGCTGAGCCTTGAAAGAGTTGATATCGTTGGGAAGTTCTGCAGGGACGATCACGTCGAAGACGAACTTCATGCGCCAGCCAGCCAGCTGAGAACGGTAGGAAAGGTCCATATCTTCGGTCAGGGTGTCGCCTTCCCAACCGCCACCGCCATAGATGGCCTGCTTACGCCAGACACCTGCGGTACCGTTAAAGTTCATGAAGAGCTTGCCCCAGCTACGTGCGGACTGTTCCACCACGAAGTGACCATCGATACCGATGGACTGGGCAAGGGTAAGGCCGGATTCAGTACGGTTCAGATGGCCCCAACGACCCTGGACCAGACCAATCTGTTCGTCCATGACCAGGTAGGGGATGGTCTTCAGGAGGAAGTCCTTTTCGGGTACGAAGTCGGCATCGAAAATGGCAAGGAAATCGCCCTTGGCGATGGCCATGGCTTCCTTAAGGGCGCCGGCCTTGAATTCCTGGCGGTTCACGCGGTGGATCAGCTTGATGTCGTAACCCTGAGCCTGCAGTTCTTCCACCTTCTTCTTGGCCACTTCGTAGCATTCGTCGGTAGAGTCGTCCAGGACCTGGATTTCGTGCTTGTCCTTGGGGTAGTCGATGGCGCAGACTGCTTCGAGAAGACGTTCCACGCAGTTGGCTTCGTTGAATACCGGCAGCTGGGTGGTTACCTGGGGCAGGTCTTCAAAAGAATGCTCACGGTAGAACTGCAGGATAGCCTTGCGGTCTGCAAGACGGGTGGCACGGCTGTTCTTGAGGAACAAATACACGCTGTAGTAGCAGCTGAAGCCGTAGATGACGAGACCAACACCCGCAATCACATAGATTGCGAACATGATGTCCAGTAGGATTGTACTGATTGCCATATAACCGTATAACCTGTTTAAAAGGGTGCTTTTTTCAAAGCTTGCGGCCAAATATAGAAAGGCTATGTGAACTTTGCTACATTTATCACATAATTTTTACCTAAAATGAGCTTAGTGTTTCCTTTTTAGCCTAAAATCGCCAATCTTGTAATAAAAATGGAACAAAAACGCAATTCTGACAGTCCTGTTGCCCGTTGGCTTTCTGCCAACCGCAATTCCCCATCATTTCGGGGGGCTTTACAAAAATTGTTGGCGTTTGCCTGCTCGGAGTGGTTCCTAGAAGGCTCCGGCACGGTGGTTCCCCCGGAAAAGGCGATTTCCTGGGTGGTCACCGCCTCCTTGCCTCAGTACCCCCTGGGCGAATGGATGGAGGATCCCGAGGCTCATTTGGACGAAATTGCCGATTTTTGTGAAAAAATCAAGACTTTACCACTTCCGTCGGCGTTGAAGCAGGATTTTCCTTCCGTTCTGGATCTCCGTGGAGTGGTTTGCCCCAGGAATTCAGCCCGAAGCAGGCTCGTCATGTCCGGTCTTCCGGAAGGATTCCGCATGACGATCCTCCTGGATGAAGGCTCTCCTATCGAAAATGTTCCGGGTTCTCTGGTGGCGGATGGCCATTTTATTGAAAAAAGAGAAAAAAAACAGGGTTTTTGGGAACTGACTGTGGTCAAACACGTTGCAAGTGTATAGATTATAGTTCGTGGAAAACCGTACACTTATTATAGGCGACGAACTTTTTGGCGACCAGGGTGAGGCTGCTCACCGCTGTGCAGAGATTATACTTTGTCGCGAAGCCAATCGTCCCATCCAGTTTTCCATCAATGCTCCCGTTGCCCAGAGTTTGGCCCAGTTGCGAGCCCGTGTGTCCACGGATGTCATCGGCAAGAAGCCAGGCCGTATTGTATTGGGGCTGGGCTTAAAGGATTTGAATCGAGGCGGGGTTGATTATAAGCTGGTATTTGAGCAGTACAGCCAGTTTGTGGACGATATCCTGAATAAGACTACGTCGCCGGTGCATCTTTTGACCATCCCTACGGATATGTTGCCTACGGCGATGGCTCAGCTGGTCGGATTGAACGAGCTGATTCGCGGCTTGCAGGAAAAACCGCGTGTAAGTGTTTTCGATTTTGCAGCTTATGCTGATATATATAAGGAAAAACAGGTGGAAAGAGGCAAGTTTGGCCGTTCCATCTATACAGAAGATGGAAAACCCACTTCCCTGTGTAACACTCTTCTGGCATTGTTTCTCCAGGAATGCATTTTGAAAGAATTAAAGTAAGGAGTCAAATCATGAGCTTAACAGACGATCATTTCCAGCGTAAACTTGCAGCCCAGAGCCGAGCCTGGGACCAGACCAGCGATGTTCCCAAGAAGGATCGCGCACCTCGTGAACCGGCTGCTCCCAAGATGGGCATCTGCGACAAGTGCAAACAGGAAAAGTTGCTCCGTTCCTATCGCAGCAAGGAAACCACCGTTTCTGCCGGTGCGGCAAGCTTCGGTACCGTGGTCAAGCATCTTTGTGAAGATTGCGCTCCCAAGTCCCGTCGTGAAAGAGATGCTGAAGTTCCCCAGATGGACAAGAAGCAGGTGAAGGGTCTTCTCCGCGCTGCTCGTAAGGGTCTACTCTAATATATTATATGGACCATAGGGCTTTTCGGCCCCAAATTTTCCCCCTTAACAAGAAAGGGGGATTTTTTTAAATTTGGCGCGCGCTTTTAAGAATGGAGACGCCAAATGTCTAACATTAATGCAAAAGAATCCGTCAAGAAGTTCTTGACCGAATCTGTAGCAACTGTCACCCCGGAACTGGTCAAGTCCATCAAGAGGGGTTATACCAAGCAAAATCTCATTAGCGACTTGATGTCCGGTGTTATCGTCGGCATTCTTGCCTTGCCTCTGGCAATTGCATTCGCTATCGCTTCCGGCGTAGGTCCCGAACAGGGTCTTTACACAGCCATTATCGCCGGCTTTACCATTAGCTTGCTGGGTGGCTCCCGCTTCCAGATTGGCGGTCCTACTGGCGCCTTCATCGTGATTGTCTATGGCATCGTGAGCCAGTACGGTTACGATGGCCTGGCTTCCGCAACTCTCCTGGCCGGTATCATCTTGATCGTCTTCGGCCTTGCAAAGTTCGGCGCTATCATCAAGTTCATTCCTTATCCTGTGACGGTGGGCTTTACCGCCGGTATCGCCGTGATTATCGCCCTGGGTCAGGTTCCCAACTTCTTTGGCCTCAAGTTCCTGGCCAAGGACCCGGCTGATGCTGTGGGCAAGATCAAGCTTTATGCATCCTCTCTGGATACCATCAATATCTATTCCGTGATTATTGGTATTATCGCTCTGGCCGTTTGCATTCTGTGGCCCAAGATCACCACGAAGGTTCCGGGCTCTCTCATTGCAATCATCGTTGCAACCGTCGTCGTGAAGGTTCTTGGTTGGGATGACCCTGTTACCGGTCATGGTGTCGTGACCATCGGTATGAAAAATCACATCCCGTCCGGTTTCCCCACTCCGCACCTTCCGAACATTAGCCTTTCCATGATGCGTGAAGTTTTCCAGCCGGCTTTGACTATCGCTATTCTTGGCGCTATCGAATCCCTGCTTTCCGCTGTTGTGGCCGACGGTATGACTTCTACTAAGCATCGCTCCAATACCGAACTTTTCGGCCAGGGTGTTGCAAACCTTCTTTCTCCCGTGTTTGGCGGTATTCCTGCTACTGGCGCTATCGCCCGTACTGCAACCAACATTCGTAACGGCGCTGTTTCCCCGATTTCCGGTCTTGTTCACGCAGTGGTGCTGCTCCTCATCATGCTGGTTCTGGGTAAGTATGCCGAAATGATCCCTATGGCAGCTCTTGCCGCAGTGCTTTTCCAGGTGGCTTTCAACATGTGCGGCTATCGCGCCGTGATCAAGATGTTCAAGCTCCCCAAGAGTGATGTGACGGTGATGCTTGTTGCATTCTTCCTCACAGTGATTATCGACCTGACTGTTGCTATCGAAGTGGGCGTTCTTTTGGCCGCAATCCTCTTCATCAAGCGTATGAGCGAAGTTGCCGAAGTGGATGCCGTTACCGATGCTATCCGTGCCGACGACGAAGAAGTGACCCACACCGAATTCGCCCGCCAGGTGCCGAATGGTGTGGTGGTTTACGAGCTTGCCGGTTCCTTGTTCTTTGGTGCCGTGGACAAGTTCAAGGAAACCTTGAACCGCATCGCTGTGAAACCCAAGATCCTCATCTTGCGTATGCGTAGCGTTTCCAGTATCGATGCTGCCGGTATCAACATGATCGAAGACCTGCTGAACCGTTGCAAGGCCGACGGTACCCAGTTGCTGCTTTCTGGTGTGCATGCCCAGCCTGTGGTTGCCTTGACTCGTGCAGGTGTGCTGAAGCAGCTTGGCGAAGAAAACGCTCTGGGTAACATCGACGCCGCCTTGAACCGCGCCCGTGAAATTCTGGGCCTCCCGATGGTGGATGTTTCCCTGGATCCCAATCCCACTGTAAGCTGGGAAAAGGGCCTGGACAAGCCTTGGCTCCCGGAAGAATCCAACGCTGCTGTTGCTGAAGGCACTCCCGAAGTGATTGCAGAAAAGGTTTCCGAAGAACCCGTCTGGAAGATTGAAAAATAGGCTGCGGCTTCACTGTCGCCAACCTTGCATTGCTCGTTGAGTGGAAGCGAAGCTTCCTACTCAATTAATTCGGGAAAAATCGTTGAACTATTTAGGGAAGGGCTTTGCCCCTTTCTTTTTTTTACAGAACGTTGAGGGGTGTTGTGAGCCCCGCTACAGAAAGAGACAGGTGTGATTCTAGTCACTTTGGTTGTAGAGGGGGGGAATCTATTTTTGTGCTTGAAAACGGGTGGTGCCGTTTGGGATGTCATCTGTCGGAGCAATCAGTGGATAAAAAGAACATCTTGTTGAGACGTCGTAGCACTTTTGGCGACTTTTTCCTTAATTATGTGGCCGCAATGATGGTTGTCTTAGGCATCCTGTCAAACATCTAGTATAGATTTTTTTTTATCTTTGCGCCTATGTTTAAGATCGGCGTAATGGCTTCCGGTGGTGGAAGCAACTTTAAGGCAATTATTGATCGCATTGGCGAGGGGGATCTCGAAGCCCAGTGCAAGTTCCTGATTACCAATAATGCAGGCTGCGGAGCTGTAGACCATGCCAAGACTTATGGCATTCCTGTCTATCACATTTCTGGCCGTACCCATCCGGAACAGGCTGATTATGAAGCCGCCCTTCTGGAGGTGCTGGACAAGTATGACGTGGATTTGCTGATCCTTGCTGGTTATATGAAGGTTCTGCCCCTTTGCGTCCTGGCTCGCATGCCCGATCGAGTTCTCAATATTCACCCGTCTCTTCTGCCGAAGTTTGGAGGAAAGGGCTATTTTGGAATCCATGTTCACGAAGCTGTACTGGCTGCTGGTGAAAAGGAATCTGGTCCTACCGTTCATCTGGTTTCCGAAGAGGTAGATGCAGGTCGTATTCTTGGTCAGCGTAAGGTTCCCGTGATGGAAGGGGATTCTCCTGCTGATCTCGCCGCTCGAGTGCTGGTCCAGGAACATGACCTGTTCTGGCGTGTCATTAAGGAATATGGTGAAAAGATTACCGGGAATGCTTAAGTCCGCAGGTTTCTAACCGTTCGAATTTTTATGAAATTCAAGGTGCCAGAGTTTTTAGAGGGGATTGAATCGCCTATTGAAGGCGAAGTGGCCATCCGTAAGTTTGCCGCATCCCAGGAAGGTGCGTCTCCGGCGGCCATCGTCGTTGGAATTGACGAGGTGGGCCGTGGCCCACTGGCAGGCCCCGTGGTGGCCTGCGCCGCCGTCCTGAAGTCTCCCGACGCACTCATGACTCTGAACGATTCCAAGAAGCTTACCCGCGTAAAGCGTGAGGCCATGTACCAGTCCGTGAAAGATGCCTGTGTCTGTTACGCCATCGCCAGCGCAAGCGTTGGGGAAATTGACGAAATCAACATCCTGGAAGCGGACTTCCTCGCGATGCGCCGTGCCCTTCAGGCTCTGGGGCTTCCGGGGGTTCAAGAATCCGCTCCTCAGATACCAGTTGAGGTAAAGGGCAGTTTCGCCGATGGGGCTAATCAGCTGTTCGGATCTGCAAGCTACAACGTGTTGATTGCCGTTGACGGAAACCTCAAAATTCGCGGAATTCCGCAGGAGATGCAGATGCCCATCGTGAAAGGCGATGGTCGTATTGCCAGTATTTCCGCCGCTTCAATTCTTGCAAAAGTTTTCCGTGACCGCTATATGGATGACCTGGAAAAGAAGTATCCTGGCTATGGTTTTGACAAGCATGCCGGCTATGGAACAAAGTTTCATCTGGAAGCCATCAAGAAACAGGGGTACACTCCTGAGCATCGCATGAGTTTCCATCCCAAATCCCTCCAGATGGAATTGGATCTCTAGCTTATTTAGCCTGCTTTTTATCTCTTTTCCCCTGTTTTGCCTTGGTTGTGTAAAGGTCTTTTAACAATGCCTGTATTTTCTGTGTGATAAGGGGCATAAGAACCGCTTTATTTTTTTGTTTTCTGTTGCTTTTGTATTTTAGGAATTTATTTTTGGGTATAGATGAGTGTTACCATGGTTAAAAAGTGCCTTTTTCCGCTGATTTGCCTTTCTCTTGCGTTCACTGCGTGCAATGATCCTTCCGAGGAATTTGTCAAGTCGAACAAGAGTGCTGCTCGAACTGCAGAAAAGTCTGCAGGTGTTTTTGAAGCTAAAGTTCACAGCTCCCTGGGTAGTTCCGAATTGCGTAGGGCGATGAGCGATGCCTGGAAGTCTCTCCGTGTCGGCCAGAGCGTCCGTGACAATGACCGTGTTCGTACTTTTGCGGAGTCCGAAGTTGTTCTCAAGTCTTTCGATGGCACCGTATTTGTCATTTCCGAAAAATCCGACGTAGAGTTTAATGCCGCTTTCCAGGATTCTGTCCGTGGCGAAGTGAATGTGTTCATCAAGAATGGAAACATCCAGTTCGACGTCCAGAAACAAAAGAAGAGACAGTATAATTTTGGAACCGGAACTGCAACAGCATCGATCCGTGGTACGGCAGGCTTTGTGGGTAGCCTCGATGGCCAGCTGGTCGCTTCCCTTAAGGAAGGCCTTGTTGAAGTGAAGGATGCCAAGGGCAATACTTCCAGCATCAAGGAAAACCAGACCGTTCTGATAGCTAAGTCCGGTGAGGTAAAAACCTTCCAGCTGGAATCTTCCGGTTCTCCCGCCCTGTTTGCCACCTTGTCAGGCTTGGTTGAAGCGGGGGGCCTGAACAACATGGACGAACTGGAAAAATCCCTGCAGTCCTTTGATGCTGGCTATGCCGCTGAAAAGAAAAAGTTTGTAGAATCTTTGGACTTCAAGGCTGTTTCTATTCCGAGTAAGATTTCCAAGCCTTCCATTACCTTGAAGGCTAAGCTCACTCCGGGCGTCTTTGTGACTATCATGGGCGTGACGGATACTGTGCCTGCATCGGGCTCTTATGAAAGGACCTTTACCTGGGACGAAGCCGCTGCCGGTGAAAAGCGTTTCATTGCAACCTGCAGCAATGGCTTTGTGGAAGCTTCCTGCAGCACCTGGAATACGGAATATGTGGATTTGACTCCCGACGAGGTTCCTGCCGAAAATGTGGAAATGGATACACTTTCCAAGTCCGATTCCCCGGTAAAAGAATCTGTCAAGACCTCCGCTAAGGCTGCCGTGTCTAAGGCGAAGAAGGTTGTTAAGCCCAGTGAACCTGTGTTCAACCTGGTCATCAATCTTCCTCCTTCCGAAGGTGCTGAAGTTCTTGAAACGGACTCCCTGGGTCGAGATACCTTGGAAACACTCAAGGTGTCCAGTGGCAAACAGAAAATCAATACGGATCTTAACATCATATTGTCCGGCATCGGAGACGATGAACTGGCAAAAATTGACACGATCTTCATTTTCCGCGATGGTCAGCAGGAAGAGTTCATTACGGACGTTGCAGGACTTTCCTATTCCCGAAAGATTTCCTTCTCCAAGAATGAAATTGCAAAATATGAAGTGGCTGCAAAGTTGAAGGATGGCTCCTACGTGTGTGCCTATAAGACCTACATCGTGGATTGATCTTCCATCAATAGGCCCGTATTGTAAAATAATCCGTTAGTTTGTAATAATACCTGAAGATATAGCCCCAAGTACTCAATTTGGGGCTATTTTTACGTCGTGAAAATCATTTTGGACATTTTTATGCCCATTTTGTACATTGTGTGTGCAATGTTCAAAATCTTAGGAGAAAAGATTTTCTATCTTGTTGACTATCAATAAGTTACGAGTTTTCAAAGGGAGGCTGTCTTGAACAACTCTGTTCCTCTGCTTCAAATGATTACCCAGTCGGATATTGCGACGATTGTGGTACTCAGCATCTTGGCAATCATGTCCCTAGGTTCCTGGGGTATTATCATCGTGAAGTACGTGGTGAACAGGAAGAATCAGCGTGCAAACGTGATCTTCTTCCGCAAGTTCAGCAACGTGCAGCAGTTCGTTGAACTGCAGAGCCTGTGCGAAACTGCAGATGAAAGTGCCCTTCGACGTCTGACGGACGAAGTGCTGAAAGAAGCGTCCAAGTTCAGTAACTTTGTGAGTTACGACTCTATCCAGCACCGTGCGTCCTTGCTGGAAGATACCATCCAGCGTTCTATCGAAGGCCTCCGCCTTTCCGAAGACCGCTACCTGAGCTTCCTTGCTACCAGCTCCAACCTGGCTCCCTTCTTTGGCCTGTTGGGTACTGTGTGGGGCATTATGGTTGCCTTCTTCCAGATTGGCCAGCATGGCTCCGCCGACCTGAGCGTTGTGGCTCCGGGTATCGCCATGGCCTTGATTACTACCGTTGCCGGTCTGGTGGTTGCAATTCCCGCCTCCGCCGGTTACAACTACTTTACCTCCCATAACGGACAGAACGAAATTTCCTACTACAACTTTGGTTCCCAGGTGCTGAGCTTGTTCAAGCGCGGCGACTTGCTCGCTCTTGAAGAAGTGGCTGGCTAGGAGGCTTGAGTGAAGCGTAGCCGCGGAAAAGAACTGAAGCAGGAGATGAACCTGACGAACATGATTGATATCGTGTTCTCCATCTTGATTGTGTTCATCATTTCTGCGCCTCTCATGAGTCAGGGTGTGAAGGTTGACCTCCCCAAGGCCGAAGCACCTACCATGGAGCAGGAAAAACTTTTGAAGGTGTCCATTACCAAGAACGATGAACTGTACATCGCTGACATGATGGTGGACTTCGATAGTTTCAACAATGTTTTCAAGTCCTTGTGGAACGGCGAAATGGCTGTGGTCATTAATTCCGACGAGGATGTGAAGTACGGCCTGGTCATGAAGGTTGTGACCCAGGTGCAGAAGCTGGGCGTTACAAAGCTTGGGTTCCTTACCATGAATCCCAAGGAAAAGCCCGGTAAGAGATAGTCAGGTATTTTTTTGAGTAACAAGAATCCACATATCGAGTATTTCTCGGACCACGACAACGGGATGATTGCGAAGATTGTTATCTGCGCAGTTATTTTCCATGTGGCGATTGTCGGTGCATGCATTGGCCTGCATTTTGTGGACTTCAAGGAAGAACCGGAACCGATCCCCGTGTTCGAGATGGTTCAGGTGCAGCAGCCTGTCAAGAAACCTGCCGCTCCTCGCGTAAGACCTCCTGAACCGCCCAAGCAGGAACCTCCTCCGGAACAGCCTCCGGAAGTTAAGCCCCGTCCGGAACCTAAGCCTAAGGTAAATCAGGAACTTCCTCCGGATATTAAGCCCGAAGAAGAACCGAAGCCTGAACCGGAAGAAGTGCATGAAGAACCTGCACCGGAACCTGCTCCTGAACCGGAGCCTGTGGATGACTTTGACGTTGACGATATGGACCTTCCTGCAACCATGGAAGCTCCTAGCCTGAATCCTGTGGGCTCCGTGGACATGGACCCCTTGCTGCAGGAATATCTGACTCGTTTAAAACAAATTATCATGAGCAATTTCAATCCTCCGGCAAGTCTGAACGTTTCCAAGAAAATCAAGACTACGGTTCAGTTTACGGTGGATCGTTTAGGTGGTATTTCCGCTGTGACTTTGAAGCTGTCTTCTGGCAACAAGACCTGGGACCATTTGTCCGTCCGTGCGGTGCAGATCTCCAAGGTTCCTGAACTGCCGTTTAATTTCAGAGCTCCCTCTCTGATTCTGCACTTCAATTTCACTCCGAATTAGGATTAGAAGAACATAGAAGGTATTGAAACATGACTGAGCGTACAAAAGTAATGATGCGTCAAAAGGCTGGAAAGATATTCCGAGTTTCCTCCTTGGCGTTGTCCATCGTTTTTTGGCTTTTGCTCTTGGTGCTCCCCTCCGTAAGTTCCGCCGCAATTGATACCATAGCTGTGGATGTGGGCATCTCTGTTTTCAAGACCATGCCTATTGGCATCGTTCCTTTTAGCGAAGCGAAGGGAAACATTGAATGGGTTGAAGAAAAGCCCCATCAGATTGTGACCCGTGATGCTGAACTTTCCGGTCGCTTCGAAGTGATTGCTTCTGACAAGTTTAATCTGGCTCTGTTCAGCAAGAAGCATGCTAAGCATTACATCACTGGCCGTGTGGCTCCTATGCCTGGTGGCAAGCTGAAGCTGGAATGCTTCCTTTATGTGGCGCAGACGAAGGATGTGCTTCTTGGGGAATCCTATACCATTACTCAGCAGGATCTGCGTCGCGCCATGCATCAGTTCTTTGACCAGGTGATTATGCGCCTGTGGGCTGAACCTGGTGTGGCATCCACCAAGCTTGCTTACGTTTCCAAGATTGATGGTGTCAAGCAGGTTGTGGTTTCCGACTATGACGGTTACCATCGCACGCAGGTCACTCGTGATTCTGTAATCAGCATGATGCCTGTATGGATGAAGGACAACAAGGGCTTGATTTATGTGAACTTCAAGACTCACCGTCCTAAGCTGTATTCCAAGATGTTCGGTGGCGTGGAGAAACCTCTGTTCCCCCAGCTGGACCAGACTTATAGTCCGGCCGTAAATCCCAAGACTGGCGAGCTGCTGTTCTCCAGTACGGTGGATGGAAAGACGGACTTGTTCATTGGTAATCCTGCTACTAACAAGGCTCGTAAGTTTGCATACCTAAAGTCTAACCAGACGAGCCCCGCCTGGAGTCCTTATGCTTCCGAAGTGCTTTTTACCAGCGACCGTGGCGGTGGCCCTCAGATTTTTGTCATGGGCAGCGATGGCAGCGACCTGCGCCGCGTAACTTTCATGGGACGTTATAACGAACGTGCCAGCTGGTCTCCCAAGGGCGACCGCATTGCCTATACGTCCATGGATAATGGCAAGATGAATATTTATACCTGCGCTCTGGATGGTTCCGATATTGTCCAGCTGACCAATAACGCAGGAAACAACGAACATCCTACGTGGTCTCCCGATGGGAACTTGATTGCATTCTCCAGCAATCGTAGCGGTAGCTATCAAATTTATATCATGAGAATGGATGGCTCCAACGTGACCCGTATTACCAATTCCGGCGAAAATACTTCGCCCACATGGTCTTTCTATTACGAAAATCCTAACAAACAGGAAGGTGCAAAATGAATAAAGTAAAAATCGCTCTCATTGCCGGCGTAGCATGCGTTGCTCTTGTCGGTTGCTCCAAACGCCAGCCCGTGCAGACTGAACCTGCCGCAGCTCCCGCTCCCGTAGCACAGGCTGCAGAAACTGCTCCCGCAGTAGAAGCCGCTCCCGTGAACCAGGATTCCCTGGCTGCAGAACAGGCCCGCCTGGAAGCTGAACGTATCGCTGCTGAAAAGGCTCGCCTGGAAGCTGAACGTGCCCGTCTTGAACAGTTGATCAACCAGATCATGAGCGAAGATGTGTACTTTGACTTTGACCGTTCCGAACTGACTGAAAAGGCTAAGGAATTGCTGGCTCAGGTTGCGGAACTGCTCCTGAAGGAAACCCGCTTTACCATCACCATCGAAGGCCATACTGATGCTCGCGGTACTGAAGACTACAACTTCACCCTGGGTGCAAAGCGTGCTATGAAGGTGAAGGAATTCCTGGCTGCTTACGGTATTGACGGCAAGCGCATGGAATCTGTTAGCTACGGTAAGGAAGCTCCCAAGGCTGAAGGCGCAACCGAGGAAGCCTATTCCCAGAACCGTCGTGCTAACTTCCGCGTGAATATTAAGGAATAACAGGCTGACTCGCGATTAGGTTCGCTTGGCTATTTGAAATCCTTTGAATCTTTTAGTCTTTTGAGGTAAAGATGAAACGTTTGGCTCGTGGTATTGTAAGCCTTGCCGTTTTGACATTTGCTTTGACGGGTTGCAGCCAGATCACTATGCTGCGCACTCAGGAAATGAAGTCCGTTGGTACGGAAGTTCAGACTGGTGTGGGGCAGCAGTTGAATTCCGCTGTAGCTCAGCTTTCCGCTCAGAATGATTCCCTGCGTGCGGCACTGGATGCGGCCAATAACCGTATCGATTCCATGCTCACTGCATCTTCATTCTCCGAAAAGCGCATGCAGGCTGAACTCACTATGCTTTCCCGCCGTGTGGCAGACGAATCCGAACGCAATGATTCTAGACAGGAAGAAATCATCTACCGTCTGGATATGCTGTTAGGCAAGTCTGACAAGATCCTGGCTAAGAAGGTCGTGGTTAGCGGCGCTCCCGCTCCCATCTCTTTGGACAGCCTGGAACGCGAAGCAGAAAAGCTGGTGGAAGCGGAAGCAATGTTCAATACCGCCCGCAGCGACTATCATCGTGGTGAGTTCAAGCTTGCCTTTACCGGTTTCAGGCAGGTTTATGAAACGATGAAGACGGGCGAGCTGGCAGAGAATTCTCTCTATTGGATGGCTCTCTGCCTTATTGACGTGAACCAGATTGATAAGGCCAAGAAGGTCTTTACCAATATGACGGAAGCCTTCCCGGAAGGCCAGAAGACCTGTCCTGCTTTGTTTAAGATGTCCTTGCTTTACTCCGAAGAATGCGATGTCGAAAAGCAGAAGTCCTACCTCCAGAAGATTCTTTCCAGTAAGCATTGCGAAAAGTCTGCTGAATTCGAGCAGGCCGCAGAAATTCTCCAGGAAATTCTTGAACAGGAAGAAAAGGTTGCTGCAGGTGAACCTGTAGAAGCTTGTGTTCCTAAGGATCGTACTCCCGTCCAGCCTGCCGCACCTCAGGCTGCCCAGCAGGTCGCTCCTCAAGAACAACCCGTAGATCCAGCTGCTGCCGCAGCAGCTCCCGCTGCAGAATCCTCTGTAGCGCCATAAAAAATAAAAGGTGGCTTAACGCCACCTACAAGTTTTTTTCTAGAGAGAGAAGATCCCGCAGGAGAAATCTTGCGGGATTTTTACTTCTTAGAATGAAATTGTTGAATGCTGCGATTCATCCTCGGGTTTGGCAGTCTGCAGGGATGGGCTAGCATGAATTTTTATGATTATCACTATTCATACTAGTCTGGGGACGAATCTCGGTTGAATCCTGCCCGATCCCTAGTATGAAAGGGGACCTTTGCACGGATTCATCCTAGAGTATGGTAATTTGCGGGTGGGGACTAGTATGAATTTTTATGATTACCACTATCCATACTAGTCTGGGGACGAATCTTGGTTGAATCTTGCTCGATCCCTAGTATGAAAGGGGGGTTTTGCACGGATTCATCCTAGGGAAAGGCTGTCGCAGGGGAGGAACCCCCTCATTCATTAGAAGTTGTCGTCTTCTTCGTCATCGGAATGGCGAATGACGGTACCGCCAATCTTTGCCACCTTGTTTTCGAAGTCTTCGTAACCGCGATCCAGATGGTACACGCGGCTGACGGTGCTTTCACCTTCGGAAATGAATGCGGCAAGCACCAGAGCGGCGGTTGCACGCAGGTCGCTACCCATGATTTCGGTACCTTCCAGCTTGGTGCCGCCCTTGATGATAGCGGTATTGCCGTTCACCTGGATGTCTGCGCCCAGACGCTGCAATTCAGCCACATGCTTGAAACGGTCGTTGTAGACGGTATCCTGAATGGTGCTGTTACCCGGGATGGAAACCAGAGTTGCCATGAGGGGAGCCTGCATATCTGTCGGATAACCCGGGTAGGGGAGGGTGGTGACGTTAATGGGTTTCAGTTCCACGCCGCGTGCGTCTACCTGAGCCCAGTCATTACCCACTTCCACCTTACAGCCCATATCGCGGAAAGCGTCAAGAGTGCTGGCGATATGTTCGGGGAAAACCTTAGTCACCTTGATGCAACCGCGGGTAATAGCGGCTGCGCAAAGGAAGGTGCCTGCTTCGATACGGTCCGGAATGGTAAAGCACTTACCCGGGCGAAGAGCTTCTACGCCCTGCACGGTAAGAGTGCGAGTGCCGCGACCCTGGATCTTTGCTCCCATGGAATTCAGGAAGTCCACCAGGTTGTCGATTTCAGGTTCAAGAGCTGCATTCTGCAGCACGCTGGTGCCCTTGGCGAGAGTTGCTGCCATCAGGACGTTGACGGTTGCACCTACGGAAGAAATGGGGAAGTTGAAGTTGCCGCCGGGGAGACGTCCTTCACAAGAGGCTTCCACATAGCCGCGGGTCAAGGTAATCTTTGCGCCCAATGCTTCCAGACCCTTCAAGTGCAGATCCACAGGGCGGGGGCCCCATGCGCATCCGCCGGGGAGAGAAACGCGGCAGCGTCCAAAGCGTGCTACCAGAGGGCCCAGCACATAGAAGCTAGCGCGCATGGTTTTCACCAGTTCGTAGGGTGCTTCCAGATGGTCTGCGCCACGAGTATCGATTTTCAGCTGGTGAGATTCGCCGCTAATACGGCAGCCAATGACGCGCAGCACGTCGGACATCGTCTTCATGTCCTTCAGGTGAGGCACGTTGGTGATTTCGGAAACACCATCGGCCAGGAGGGCTGCTGCCATTACGGCAAGAACGGCATTCTTTGCGCCGGAGATTTCAACTTCACCTTCCAGAGGCTTTGCTGCCTGGTGAACTTCAAAACGATACATATAAACTATTTCTCCTGATCATTTTGGGAATGATCATCGTTATTTTCGTCCTGGGTTTGAACGCTGTTCACTTCACTTACGGGACGAACCTTTATTTTGTATTCAATAACTACGCGGGTACGGGCAATGTGGTCATGAAGAGCCCTGCGCTTAGGGTCAATCATGACGATGATATAGCCGATACCGTACAGCGCCAGGGTGAACTGGGTGAACATGCTGGCGATATAGCGGATAATGCTAGTGAGCCAGCGGACCTTTCCTCCTTCAGATGTTTCCACCTTGATGTGCAGAAGCATCTTGCCGGGAGTGGCGCCCTTGATTGCCGTGAAAAAGATGAAGTAAAGAGCCTGGATAATGCTGCAGATCATGAAGAGAATTTCCAGGCTAGGATCCTTTAGCATCTTGTCGAGAATTTCGCTGAAACCGCCGGCGCTATCTCCGGAGTTTGCAATGGTTTCCATGACCTGATCGATGGATGCCGGGTCGATAATTTGCAAAACTCCCAGCACCTGCATCATCAGCAGTCCTGTCAGGGTCAGGATAATATTGTCGATAGCGAAAGCCAGACCTCTTGTAAAAAATCCAGCATAGCGTTTCTGCGTCTTATGTTGGGCGACTTGCTGGGCAAGGAGCTCCTCGATGGTCTTCTTCAGGAGTTCTTCATCTTCCGCAGAAGTGTAGGTAGCCTTGGATTCCTCCATTTCCTTCCAGGGGACGAAATTTTCCAGTCCGGAGTGCCAAACCAGGGTGTCATCCGTGATTTTTTTCTCCTGGACCAGGTCGCGAATTTCGTCCAGATGATAAGGACCCTTGCGACGTTCGCCATCTGTAATGGATTCATCAATATAGTACCATGTCATACGGTACTACAATGTAGAAAAAAATGACGGACATTTTGACAAAAGTGTGCTTTGCTCGCGATAATGAAAAAAGGATAAAAGCCGAATTTCCGAAAAAAAACTAAATTTGGGGCTTATGATGAATTTTAAGGTTGGCCAACGCTACGTAAGTCAATCGGAACCTGCTCTGGGACTTGGAATTGTCACAGAGGTTCAGGACCGTATTGTGAAGATTTCTTTCCCTGCCATGAACGATGTCCGTCTTTACCGTTCCATGGGGGCTCCTGTAGATCGATTCCAGTTGAATCCCGGTGAAACCGCCAAGAACGATAAGGGCTTGTCCTTCTCCGTTGAATCGGTGAAGGAAGTGGATGGACTGTTCATTTACGAAGGTCGTGGCGGCCGAACCATGAAGGAATCCGAGCTGAACGCCAAGATTTCCATTGCTCGTCCTGCTGACCTGTTCCGCGCCCTGACCGAAAACCGTGTGTCCGAATGCGCTCAGTTCCGCCGTCGTGAAGAAGCACAGCAGCTCGCCTGCAAGTGGATTTCCTCTCCTGTACGCGGTATGATTGGTCCCCGTGTAAGTAAGATTCCTCACCAGTATTATTTGTGCCAGCGTGCATGCTCCAGCTCCACTCTGCCCCGACTGATGCTTTCCGACGAAGTGGGTCTGGGTAAGACTATTGAAGCAGGCATGATTTGGCATGCGTTAAAGTCCCGCGGCCGCGTGACCCGTACCTTGGTTATCGTTCCTGAAACTTTGAAGCACCAGTGGCTTATCGAAATGAAGCGACGCTTCAATACCCTGTTTACCCTGGTGGATGAAGGCTACCTGAAGGGCATCTTCATTGCCGATGATGATGACAAGCCCAACCCGTTCAGCCTGGCCAATGACATTATCTGTTCCATTGATTTCCTGATCAAACAGCCCGCCCTGATTGAGGACTTGCTGAAGGTTCAGTGGGATATGACCATCATCGACGAAGCTCACCATCTGGTGTGCGAAGATGGCTTCACTAGTCATGAATACCTGTTGGCAAATGCGGTAATCCAGCGTTCCAAGGGTGTCCTGCTTCTGACGGGTACCCCGCTGCAGTTCCATCCGGAATCCCAGTTTAACCGTCTGAAAATGCTGGATCCGGTCCGTTTTGCGGACTACAGTAACTTTATCAAGGACCAGGACGCTTACCGCAAGTTGGTAAACGAACTGAATAAGCTTCCCACCGATCCTGGCCAGCAGATGAGCTGGGACGACCTAAATGAAGCGGTCCCCAAGAAGTCCATGATCCGCCCCTGGCTGGAACAGGAAAGTGCCAAGTCCATGCCTGCGGATGAATGGATCCGCCGCATTGTGGATGCAGTGGGAACGGGTTCCGTGGTGTTCCGTAATACCCGTAAGGGCGTTGGTGGCTTCCCCAAGCGAGTGCTGGATGAAGTTGCTCTGGAACCCAACGAACGTTACCGCGAAATGGTGAACGTCGCTGCTGAAAATGACCTGGACATGTCTACGGACATTCAGGAAAACGGTTTGCTGTGCACCAGCTTCTCTGACGCCTGGTGCCTGGACGAACGTTACGTCTGGCTGAAGCAGTTCCTGAAGGACCATAAGGATGACAAGGTCCTGTTGATTTGCGAATCCATCCAGGTGGTGCTTGCCTTGGAATCTCTCCTCCTGGAATATCTGGGTGAAGGCGCCTTCTCCATGTTCCACGAGAACATGACCATTATGGCCCGCGACAAGGCCGCAGCAAACTTCAGTAAGGAAAACGGCGCAAATCTCCTGATTGCTTCTGAAATTGGCTCTGAAGGACGTAACTTCCAGTTTGCCCATCACCTGATTCTGTTTGACCTGCCGCTGGATGCCTCCCTGGTGGAACAGCGTATTGGTCGTCTGGACCGAATCGGCCAGACCGAGAACATCATTATCCACGTTCCCTATGTGAAGGGCTCCGGTCAGGAAGTCATGTTCCGCTGGTACCACAACGGCCTGAACGCTTTTGGTACTCCTATGATGAGCGGTGGTGAACTGTTCCTGAAGTATACGGACGACCTGATTGCCGCTCTTGCTGAACCGCAGAACTACCTGGACCACTTCGTTGAAGATGTCATTCCCCAGGTAAAGAAAGACTGCGATTCCATGCGCAAGAATATTGAAAAGGGCCGTGACCGTTTGCTGGAATTCAACTCCCGTAATCCTGCCAAGGCCAAGGAGATTACCGACGAAATCGAACGTATCGATGGTGAAAAGGAATTGCAGACTCTGGTCTTCGATTCCCTCATGGACCGTGGTCTTGAAATTGACAAGAGCATCATTCCTGGTTGCTTCATTGTGACCATGGGAACCCAGGTGGAAGCTGGTTCTGTTCCTGGAATGCCCGAAAATATTGGCGGCATCCCGGGCAGTAACGGTGCTGGTGGTCGTGTGGTACAGGCTGTTGGTGATTTCTCCGAAGGTTCCGGTGGCGATGACGATGCTCGTTACTCCGATTCTTCCAGCTTGACCATTACCTTCGATCGTAAGGTGGCCATGATCCATGACGAAGTGGACTTCGTCAGCTTGGAACACCCGCTGTCCCAGGGCGTCCTGGATTTTGAAACCACTCTGGACAATGGTGCTGTGGCCTGCAACATCTGGCAAAATTCCGGAATGCGCGGCCTGGTCATGCAGTATAATTTTGCCGTAGAATTCTCCATCAGTGAGGACTGGGGCGTTTCCGATATTGCTGGTCCCAAGTACATCAGCGTGCTGGTGGCTGCTAACGGTGACGATCTCTCCGAAAAGATTCCGGAACTGAAGAACGCTTCCTTCAAGGATGTTCCTGTTCCTCAGGGAAATGCCGCTGTGAACATGACTCTCAAGTACTTCGGTAAGGATGGTCTTGCCATCGCTCGCCGTGTGGTTATGGCTCAGGCTAAGGAACTGGCTGATGCTGCTGCTGTCGCTGTTGAAAATCGAGCTGAACAGGAATACCAGCGTATGAATCACTTGCTGATGATGCGCGGCAAGGCTGGCAACAATACTCAGCTCCAGCAGCTTCGAAAGAATGCCCAGGAATGGAAAAAGATTGTCAGCACCCCGCAGTTGCGCCTAGACGCAATCCGCTTGCTTGTTTGTAGATAAGGTTAGACGAAAGCCGAGATAATTATGAGTGAATTAAGAAAGAACATTTTGAACGAAGCCCACCGCATTGTGGTGAAAATCGGTTCCCGCATTCTCGTGGATTCCGAGAAGGGCGGCGTACGTACCCGTTACATCCAGAAGCTGGCCGATTCCGTTGCTCGCCTTATGGAAGCCGGCAAGGAAGTGGTCATTGTGACTTCCGGTGCAGTGGGTACCGGCATGAGCCAGCTGGGCTACAAGGAAAAGCCTACGGTCATCGCCGAGAAGCAGGCTTGTGCTGCCGTGGGCCAGATCGACTTGATGTACGCCTATCGCGAAATGTTCCGCTGGTGTCAGCTTTCTGTTGGTCAGATTCTTTTGTCTGCAGATGACTTCCGGGACCGTAACCGCTATAAGAATCTGCAGAACACCATCAAGGCCATGCTAGCCCGCAAGATCGTTCCCATCATTAACGAAAACGACTCTCTGGCGGTCGCCGAAATCAAGGTGGGCGATAACGACAAGCTGAGTAGCGATGTGGCATTGTTCCTAGATGCTGACCTTCTGTTGATTTTCACTGACGAGGATGGTCTCTTCGACGATAATCCCAAGAAGAATCCCAATGCCCGTTTGTTGCGCTTTGTTCCTGAAATTACACCCGCCATTCTTGCATTGGCTGGTAAGCCCGGTGAAGCAGGTTCCGCTGTAAGTACCGGCGGTATGCGTAGCAAGCTTGAGGCCATTCGTAACGTGACCAAGAGCGGTTGCAATGCGTTCCTTGCCTGCGGCATGCGAGTGCTTCCTCACGAAGTGATTCTGGAACAGGCTGAAGGCACCTTGTTCGTTGGCTCCAAGAAAAAACTGAATAGCCGTCAGCGTTGGCTCAGCTTTATTACCACTCCCCGCGGAAGCGTGGTGGTGGACGAAGGTGGTGTGAAGGCTTTGCGCGAAAAGCATTCCAGTTTGCTGCCTGTTGGTGTAACCGCAGTGAAGAAGCACTTTGACAAGGGCGACCTCATCGAAGTTCTTAGTCCCACTGGAGAAGCTGTGGCTCGTGGTGTGGCGAAGTTCGATAGCGAAACTTTAAAGCTGGTGCTTCACAAGAAGACTTCTGAAATCCACGCCTTGCTGGGTAAGGACGTGGCAGACGAACTTGTACATAAAAACGACCTGGTCGTGTTCTAACGACCAATCACTAACTACTAACCACTAGAATTATGGCAGAAGATCAGAACTTAGATGAATTGACCGAAGAATCTGCGGAACTTCCTAAAGTTGAAAGTCAGGAAGATCTTGCACGTATTATCCAGGCCCTGGTTTTTGCATCCCCCGATGTAGTGACCCTGAAGAAGCTCCGTGAAATTTTGGGGGACTTCCTGGATGCACGTTTGGTGTCCGATGCCCTGATCGCAGCCAATGATTCCTTGAACAAAATCAATTCTCCTTTCGAAATTGTGGAACAGGCTGGTGGCTATCGTTTCCGTACTCGAGCCAAATATTATCCTTGGGTCCGCAAACTGTTCCCGGAAGTGAATGCCCGCCGCTTGAGCCAGGCAGCCCTTGAAACTCTGGCTGTAATCGCTTACCAGCAGCCCATTACCAAGGCTGCCATTGAACAGGTCCGTGGCGTGTCTTCCGTGGATGGTCCCATTCGTAATTTGCTGGATAAGAAGTTTATCGCTTTGGGTTCCCGCGCAGAAACAGTGGGTAACCCCTACACTTATGTAACAACTCAGGAATTCATGAAGTACTTCGGTATCAATCGCATTCCCGAAGATTTGCCCCGTCTCCGTGAATTCAGTGAACTTCTGGAAGCCGGCGCTCTGGTACCTCAGTATGCCAAGCCCGAATCTGTTGTGGTTGAAGAACCTGTGGAACCGGAAGAAAACCCGGATCAGGTTGAACTTTCTATGGGAGACCTGTAATGGCTTGTACTCCTTTAATGCAGCAGTATTACGATATCAAGGCTCAGAATCCAGGCTGCATTTTGTTCTTTAGAATGGGCGACTTCTTCGAGTTGTTTGAAGATGATGCTGTAATCGCCTCCAAAATTTTAGGTATTACACTCACAAGCCGCAATAACGGCGCATCCGGTGCTACGCCTCTTTGCGGATTCCCGCACCACGCCGCGGAACGTTACATTCCCAAGATGGTTGCCGCTGGTTACCGCGTGGCCATCTGCGAACAGGTGGAAGACCCCAAGCTTGCCAAGGGTATCGTCAAGCGTGACATTGTGGAAATCATCAGCGCCGGTACCGCCATGAACGAAGCCAACCTGGACGCCAAGGAAGCAAATTACCTTTGCGCCTACGTCCCGTCTGCCGCAGAAAAAAATGCCGAAGGCAAGGGCGCGGAACTTGCAGCCTTCGCTATCGCTGATGTGACTACGGGTTACCTGGCTACCAGCAAGAGTTCCGTTCAGGCATTTGAATGTGAATTCTGCCGTCGCATGCCTAAGGAAATTGTTGTTCCCGAAGGAACCAAGATTCCCGATGGCGTCATGGACTTGATCAAGTCCGAAAACATCTTGATTACAGAACTTCCTGCCTTCCAGTTTGGGGAAGAAGCTGCCAAGGACACGCTTTTCAACCACTTCAAGGTGGAAGCCTTGGATGGCCTCGGTCTGGATGGCCGCACCGAAGAAACTTCCGTGACGGGTGCCTTGCTGCAGTACCTCATGTACCAGAAAAAATCTGAACTGAGCCACTTTACGGCTCTGGAGATTTTGAATCTGGACGACTACATGACACTGGATCCGTCCACCTTGCGCAATCTGGAACTGGTGCGTCCGTTGAATGCCGACGACATCAGCAGCACCCTCTGTTATGTGCTGGACTTTACCGTCACTGCCATGGGTGGCCGTACTTTGAAGGATTGGGTGAGCCATCCTTTGATTTCTGTGGATCGCATTAAGGCTCGCGAAGAAGCCGTCGATGAACTGGTAAATAACCCGGTGGCCCTTGATGAACTGAAGGAATCCCTCACTTCCATTCTGGATATGGAACGTTTGATGGGACGCGTAGGTTCTGGTCGCGCCAACGCTCGAGACCTTGCTGGAATGGGCCGCTCCCTGGCTCAGGCATCCAAGGTGGCCGATGTTCTGGAAGGATTGCAGTCGCCCATCTTTGAACCCATGCGTGAAGCACTCGTCCGCGCTCAGGGTAGGGGAGAGGAACTTCTTAGTCAATTTAATGATGACCTGCCTTTGACTGTTCGTGAAGGCGGAATGATTCGCGAAGGCGCCAATGCAGAACTGGATGCCATGAATGCCGATATCAAGGATCGTCGCCAGTGGATTGCTTCTTTGGAAACCCGCGAAAAGGAACGTCTGGGAATTCCTAGCCTTAAAGTGGGCTACAACAAGGTGTTCGGTTACTATATCGAGGTGACCCGCGCCGCCATGGCCAAGGCTACGAACCCCATTCCTGATGAGTATATTCGTAAACAGACCACGGTGAACGCTGAACGCTACATCACTCCGGAAATGAAGGAATGTGAATCCGTCATCAGCAATGCCGAAGTGAATATTCACGCTCTGGAATACAAGATTTTCTCTGAACTCCGCGACCGCGTCAACTCCTGGCGCGCAGAACTTCAGGAAATTGCCAACGCCATTGCCCGCGTTGATACGCTGTACAGCTTTGCTCGTGCAGCTCGCAAGTACAACTACGTCTGCCCCGAAGTTTTCGAAGGCTCCGGCATTGAAATCAAGGGTGGTTTCCATCCTGTGATTGTGGCGGTGAATCCGGATCTAGACTTCATCAGCAATGATGTGAAGTTGTCGCCCGAGGCCACCCGACTGATGCTGATTACAGGCCCTAATATGGCTGGTAAATCCACTTACCTGCGTCAGACTGGCTTAATCGTTTTGATGGCGCAAATCGGCTGCTTCGTGCCTGCGGAATCTGCCCGCATTGGCGTTGTGGACCGCATCTTTACCCGCGTTGGCGCCAGCGACCGCCTAAGCCGCGGCCTCTCTACTTTCATGGTGGAAATGATCGAGACGGCAAACATCTTGCGTAACGCAACGGCTCACAGCCTTGTGCTTCTGGACGAAATTGGCCGCGGTACCAGTACCTTCGACGGCCTCTCCATTGCCTGGGCCATCGTAGAGACTTTGCACGACGAACCGGCCCGCGCTGCCTTGACGCTATTCGCAACCCACTACCACGAATTGACGGGCCTGGTGGAAGACCTTGAGCATGCCGGAAACTATCAGGTGGCAGTTCAGGAAAAAGGCGACAAGCTGCTGTTCCTCCACAAGATTCTTGAAGGGGCGTGCGACTCTAGCTATGGTATTCACGTGGCAGAAATGGCGGGGCTTCCCAACAACGTGTTGCGCCGTGCCCGCAAGATCCTGATGCGTCTTGAAAAGCATAAGATCGACCCCAGCGACGAAGCCGCCAACAAGAAACTGAAGGAAAAGCCCCAGGTTGATTTGTTCGCTCCTCCTGATGAAAGCACCATGCTCCTGAAGGAAGAAATCCGCCGACTCCATCCCGAAGAAATGACCCCCATGCAGGCTCTCCAGACCCTCATGGACCTGAAGGAAAACTACGGGAAATAGTTGCTCTACCTCTGCGTTTTCAGCCAGTGGGCGAAAAAATAATCGTAAACCCGGTAACTGCCGGATTCTTGCGTAACGAGTTGCTATGCAAGCAATCCTTTTAGCGCTGCCTGAACACTGCTGGCTGATACCAGGTTGTATTTCTTAACAAAGTCCGCAGAGGTCACATTGTTTGTCGACATCTTTGATTTGGCAGGTTTTGCCCTGGGGTGTTGAACGCCTTATATACATTGTGTATGACTTCTCCAGCTATATTCTTGTTGTGCTTCGAAAAAAACTTCTCGCTTTGCTAATTCTGCAAAAAATGACAGTAAAAAATCAAAAAAACATACAAAGCGCATAATCTATGTCACATTTTGATTTGTAAAAAGGTCTTGGATAAACGAAATTTTACAAATTAACTTATATTTACCAGAGTGAGAATTTTTTGCTCAAAACTGGTATATGGGTATATGACTGGCGTTGCTTGTTGCATCGTTTTTTCCGTATTGCCCGTTCTTGCTAGTGCTAATATGTGCAGGGGGGGGGCTGGAGAGTTTGTTTGTAATCAGCTCCCTTGGTGTGCTAAATCTTTAAGAAAATCCGTAAATTTTAACCGCGTCGCAAATTCAGCGATGCCTTCTGTGGACCGCGTCTTGTCTTGACGTGGCCTTTTTTGCGTTTAAAAACAAGAGTAATACTTATGATGAAAAAAAGATTTTTTATAACTGCTCTAGGTTTAACGTTAGGGGCGGCATTCGCCCAGTCTCCGGCGGGCGAGTCGCCTGCGGAAATCCAATCCGCTTCCATCTTTGTGCAGGATCCTGCGATTTTTCACCAGCGACAGGCGGACTTGGAAAAGTTGAAGGCCTCCGTGGAGGGCAAGAACGAGGGGCTTGATTCCCTGCTGGAGCGGACCAACCGCATTACCGCCATGAATGACCGCTGTTCATCCATCAGCATCAACGACGTGATGGATGACGAGTGCTGGACTTTTTACCGGGTGGAACTGCCCGCCTTCGAGGAACAGTACATGAAGGTCACCGGCGAGGTGCGGCTGGGCCACATGGAAATGGCCCGCGGGCTTGAAGATCGCAAGTTGCAGATTGATGCCTGTGCGGAAGCGCTATACAGTTTTGCAAGTTCCAAAGATCAGTTCCTGAACCTGGAAGGTGGCGTTTACCTGGAACCGCTTCGCAATGGTTTCCAGGCTAATCACGATTTTACCTTGCAGTACGAACCCAACCACCAGAAACATTCTTTCGAGATTGCTCAGAAGTGGGGCGAAACCTGCCGTGAAATGGTGGTTCGCCAGGATGGGGAAGGCTTTGCTCCCTTCTTCTTGGACGCCCTTGATAAATTGAATGGCGAACTGGCGGGTAACGGTTCGTTGGCAGTGTACAAGACAGATACGACCGTAGTGGGCAAGCCTACGCTCTATATGGATATTTCCAAGCCGGTACGAAGCGCCTACTATCTGAATGGTGTAAAGCTGTTCCACGCCCGAGTGAGTGGCGGGCCTGCAAGCGAAAGTCATCTGCGAATTGCTTTCGAGAACGGCAATGTCAAGGTGGATGGTGAAAATGTAGTCGTGAAACGCGGTGAAAAACTTCGCTTCAAGGGTTCCGTAGATTACCCGGAAAAGACCGCCAAGCTGAACGGTCGCTGGATCTGGGAAAACCAGGGCAACAACGATGGCGTTGACTTTGGCCCGGAAATTGACGAGGCCGCCCAGGACAGTATTTTTGCCTTGCAGGAGGCCGAGCGTCGTTCCGTTATCGAAAAGCGTCGCGGCGTTCGTTTCTCACCTTGGGTTGGTGTGTCTGCAGCATTCGCTCCCTTTAGCGACAAGCATTTTGCGGCCTTTGAGGTGGATGAGGACCAGCTGATGATTTTGCCGGACCTTGTGGCGACTGCCCGTGTCAAGCTCGGCTTTGGCGAAAATGCCGAATGGTTTGCTGCTGTCGGTGCCGGTGCCTATGTAGGTGCGGGTTTTGGAGATGGCTTGCAGCGAGTTTATTTTGCTCCTGTTGCTCAGCTTGAACTTGGCTACAAAATTTTCGGTGTCCGCGAAACGGCTGTCATCGCTATTCCAGAAAATGATTCCAAGGAATGGATGCAGTTCAAGACAGGCGCATTTGTAAACTTTGGAATGTTCGGTGTCGAAGCCGGTTTTGATATAATCACGAACCTCGGCAACGGCGGCTACCTGACGCTGTACTGGAACATGTAAGGAGGAATTATGAAGTATTTAAGTGTCATTCTGAGCTCATTCCCTCGTGTCATTCTGAGCGAAGCGAAGAATCTAGCAGTCCTCCTTGCGGCAGCCTTTTTCCTTGCTTCCTGTTCTGTTTACGATAACTACAGCGAGGATTCTTACAATGCTTTCTGGGGCATTGCCGAAAATGACGTAAATTCCAGCTCTGCCGACGAAAAAGTTTCTAGTTCTGTAAATGAGGGGGTCTCTAGCAGTTCCAAGACCCCTGATAAGGATGGTGAGTCTATCTCCAGCTCCAGCGTCAAGAAGGATGACTCGTCCAGTAGCAGCAAAAAAGACACCACCTATGTGGTAATCGTCAATCCGTCCAGCTCTTCGCAGAAGGTCGAATCTGCAGGAAGTTCCGCAGTTGACAATCCCGGCAGTTCTTCTTCCAAGGTCCCTGATCCGATAGAATCCAGTTCCTCTGCCGTAACATTCAGATGCGGCCTGGATAGCATTGTAGATTCTGAAGAGTATCTCGGTCGAAAATATGCAACGGTAAAGTATGGTTCCCAATGTTGGCTTGCGGAAAATTCCTACAGGGCTGTTGGCGAATCCAAGTGTTACAATGATGCACCGGAAAATTGCGAGATTTACGGTCGTCTGTACAATTTTGCCGATGCACAGTTCGCTTGCCCCGAGGGAACTCATCTGCCTTCCGAAGAAGAGTGGATTGCTTTGCAGACTACGGTTACTCGAGACAATGGCGGTCTGGATCTGAAGTCCACTGAGACATGGTCAGCGAAGCCCGGACAGTCTGGCAGCAAATTTAGCGCCAAGGCCGCCGGCTACTATGATGCCGAAGAGGAAGAATTCGTTTCTCTGGGAGGCTTTGCCGGTTTCTGGAGTTCCACCGATGTAGGAGGCATGATGGCCACTTATATGTACCTGTCGTCATCGAACCAGAATTTTATCGATGGCTACAAGGAACAGTCTAATTTCTATTCGGTACGCTGCCTGAAAGATTAGATGAAACATTTACAAACAAAACGAGATGAAAATGAAAATTTTAAAAATTGCAGGATTTGCGATTCCTCTAACCTTGATTGCCTGTGGCGATTCCGGGACAACGGAAAATATTACCAATAATTATACCAGCGGGATGGAAATCGCAGAAAAGGTCTCGGACCTGCCCAAGTGTACTACGGATAACGAAGGTGACCAGGTGTGGGTCAAGGAAAAGGGTGCTGCAAGCATTTGCGTGGATGGCAAGTGGAATGTTATCGGCGGATCCGGCGCTGCTGCAGATTTTGGTTGTGAGACTAAGAACCTTGCGGATGGTTCCGGTGTCGCCATCTACTGCGCAGGGGATTCCATTGGTGTTGTGCTGAACGGCAAAGATGGTGCCAAGGGTGATAAAGGTGACATCGGTGAAACCGGTGCCGCAGGTGCCGATGGCAAGGACGGCGTTGATGGCAAAGATGGTGCGCAAGGTTTGCAGGGTGAAAAAGGCGATGCCGGTAGCGACGGGATGCCGGGCATAGGCTGCAAGGTCGTTTCCCAGACGGAAGATGCTGTGACAATTCAGTGCGGTGATGACCTGTTTAGCATGAACCTGAACGGCGGTAGTGGGGAAGTTGTTGTTCCCGGTGAAGATGTAGTTTCTCTTGCGAAGTTGAGCGGTGTTTCCCAGAAAGGGCCGTTTATCAACGGCTCCACGGTGACGCTCTTTGAACTGGACGGTAGCCGTAGCCTGGTGCAGACCGGTCGCACCTTCGGTGGTGAAATCATTACCGATGACGGTCGTTTTAGCGTGAACAACGTTTCCCTGAAGTCCAGCTATGTGCGCATGACCGCCAACGGTTTTTATCGCAACGAAGTCACTGGCAAGAACAGTACCGCTAGCATTGTTCTGAACGCCTATTCCGATTTGCAAGCCCGCAGCAGCGTGAACATCAACCTGCTGACCCACCTGGAATATTATCGTGTGGGCTACCTCATGGAAAACGGTCTGGAATCCACTATCAAGGCTTCCAAGAAACGCGCCCAGAAAGAAATCTTTGCCGCCTTCGGTATCGATAATGATGGCTTCGGCTATTCCGAAGATCTGGATGTATTTGGCGAAGGCGATCAGAATGCGGCACTGCTTGCCATGAGCATTTTGTTGCAGGGTGACCGCAGCGAAGCCGATCTAAGCGCCCTGCTTGCCAGCTTCGGTAAGGATATTGAGGAGGACGGAACCTGGGACGACAAGGCTACACGCGGCACCATCGCTAATTGGGCCGCCCTTCGCGATGGTGCAGGAAATTTCGGTGTATATCGTGGCTATGTGGAACGCTGGGACCTCGGCTCAGTACCTGAATTTGAAAAGTATCTGCGCAACTTCTGGAGCCGCGAATATGGTTTGGGCGTTTGTGGCAGCGACACTGTGCCCGTAGGCACCGTGAAGAACGCCACCAACAACAATGGCAAAGCAAGCAATGACTACGCAGCAACATACACCAGTCAAACCAACAAGAATCGCTTCATCTGCGTGGATGCCGACAGCCTCAAGTGGCGCGAGGCGACCGACATCGAGAAGGATACCATGGGCCTGAAGCATGGTGAACTCACCACTCATGAGCAGGCTTCAGTAATCAACGGTCAAATAAATACAGACTATGTCTATGTGTACGAGGGGAAACAGTACCGTCGTGGAACTGACCTGGACAAGAACCTTGGTCTTGGAGGCTGCACTAAGGCCCGCGTGGATTCCGTATGGAAGAGTGGTTCCGCATGGTATACTTGCGTGGATACGATTGTCCCTAACTCTAAGTTGAATTCTCTTGGAATAATGACTGTTTGGCGCACCTCTACAGACATCGAAAAGGATACAATCCACTGGTCTACTCTCAAGAGTAACTTTGATGGCGAGGTCAGCAAGGGACAGATTACAGACAACTACTACATCTACGAAAAGTCCAAAGGAGCCTGGCGCAATGCAACTCAGGTTGAATACGATACTTATGGTATTGAATGTTCTGCCGAAAAAATCGCTTCCACGATGAATGGCCTCATTAATACAACAAAGATTTACGCTTGTAACGGAACTGCCTGGGTGTTCAAACGCGACAATCCTCAGAATCATAAATTTGGAACAGTTGCAGATGTCCGTGACAATCAGGTATATTTAACAGTGACTATTGGTTCCCAGACCTGGATGGCAGAAAACTTGAACTACGACTACAACGAGGGAACTGCCAAGAGCTATTGCTATAGCAACAGCAGTGCCAACTGCGACGAGTATGGTCGTTTGTACCTGTGGTCGGCAGCCATGGACTCCGCGGCAGTCTTTAGCAATGCCGGAAAGGGTTGCGGTTATGGCACGACATGCGCAGCCGCTTCGACAAGTTCAGCGACCTTGGTGAGAGGCGTCTGCCCCGAGGGCTGGCACCTGCCTAGCAACTCCGATTGGAGTATTCTGTGGACTGCTATTGGAGGAACCTCTACCGCAGGAACCAAGCTGAAATCAACAAGCGATTGGAACAGCGGTGGCAATGGCGAAGATGCGTACGGTTTCTCCGTCCTTCCTGCTGGCCTCTACTACGATGGTAGCTTCCGCAATGCTGGCTACTACGGGTACTTCTGGTCTTCTACTGAGAGCGATAGTAATAACGCCTACGGCAAGTACTTCCTCTACGATATCTCGGACGTGGACGAGCGCAACTACGGTAAGTACGACGGCTTTTCTGTCCGTTGCCTCCGCAACTCCAACTAGGAGCCTGCCTCTAGGCAACCCCAAGCCGAAGGCAGGGGTTGCGCCGCCCCACCCCGTCGAGCCTTGCCGGGCGGGGTGGGGCGGCCGCGCGAAGCGCGAATAAAATTTGTTTGCAAAATTTTGAAAAAAAGAATAAGTGTCGTGAAATCAAAAATTTTAACGGCAGATGACTTGGTTCTCCCTCTACTGGAGGCGTACTATCAAGCACGTCGCCATAAAAGGAACACGGTAAACCAGCTGCAGTTTGAACTAAGCCTGGAACAGTCTATCTATGATTTATCGCGAGAATTGTCTTCAAGAACGTATGATCTCAGGCCATCCATTTGCTTTATCAACGAAACTCCTGTAAAACGCGAAATCATTGCAGCAAACTTTCGTGATAGGGTTGTGCACCATTTGCTGTGTAACTGGATTTGCCCCATATTCGACCGACAGTTCATTCATGATTGCTACAGCTGCCGTGTTGGCCGTGGAACCGATTTTGCCGTGAGCCGCGCAAAGTATTTTATGGTATCTGAAAGCCGTGATTTTACAAGGGAATGTTGGTCTTTGCGTCTTGACATTAGTGGTTTCTTTATGGGAATCCACCGGGATATCCTGTATCAGCTTTGTGTAGAGGGCTTGAGTCGTGGCAAGTGGGCGGGTGTTCCCGACAAGGACTTGTGCATGTTTCTTCTAAAAAAGTTTATCTACAATAATCCTTTGGATAACGCTATTTTTCGAAGTCCACCAAGTGCTTGGAATGACCTTCCGTTAAATAAGAGCCTTCGAGGAACTTCAGTAAACTGTGGACTTCCCATCGGTAATCTTACCAGCCAGTGGTTTGGTAATATCTACTTGAATAGATTGGACCAGTTTGTAAAGCATCAGCTGAAAATTCGCTGCTATGGCCGCTATGTTGATGATATGCTTCTGGTTCATCACGACAAGTCTGTTCTTTTAGAAGCAATCTTCAAGATTCGGGATTATCTTAAATCACGGTTGCATTTGAATCTAAATGAAAAGAAAACAAGGCTTCAACCTATACAGAAAGGTTTTCCTATGCTTGGAGCCTATATTCTGCCGTACCGAACTTATCCTGGCAGGCGTACGGTTAAAAACTTTGTAGAATGTGTAAAGAATCCTTGCCGTGATGAAGATAAGCAGAAAAGTAGAGTCCAAAGCTACCTGGGCTATATGGGGCATTATAACGCATATCGGCTTACCCAGTCTATTCAACAAGGAACATGAATATGAAAATGTCTGAAATATATGCTTTGGAAGAAGCGAACAAATCCTCCATCTATCTTTATTTGGAAGGCTCGTTTTACAAGGCTTATGAAAGGTCTGCATTTCGTTTTTGCAAGAGGTTTCGGGAATGCAAGGTAAGTGCTGTTCACAACTTGTCACTGGCTTGCGACATTGTACGCATTGGTTTCCCGAAAATTGCCTTGGATAAGTATATGGCTGTAGCCCAGTCGTTTGGGTATTCGGTAGAATGCCAAGACGAAAAGAGAATTGCCGTTCATGGGATTGAACCTTTGGAAGGATTTTCTTCTTGGAAAAATGGTTGCGTGTCTAATGCCGTTAGGGCTAAAGAGCAAACTTTGCCTATTGTTAATGCTCAGGAGTCATTAAAATTGCGTCTTTACCGCGAAGCTTATGACAATGCTGTGGCTCTTACAAATTTTACTTCTAGGCTGCACCGTAATTTTCGTTTTGGAGCTGGTGATTCCTTGCGAAATGAATCTCTGGAACTGGCGGTAAAACTACACGTGGCGTTTAAACGAGGTGAGTCTCTGGATGAACGGCAAATATTTTATGAGATAGAACAGATGCGCATTCGCACTCGCATAATGCATGATGTGAAGCAATTTGATAGTGGCGTGTGGAAAATGCTCAACGATCGTTTTGACAGAATGCAGAATTTACTAAGGTCGGAATCCTGTTGCTTTGATGTGCAGGAGTGAACCTCTGGAGTTGGGCGGCATACTCGCTGCTGATATGCAGGGCGAGTAGAGTTTGTCGGGAATGGTGAATCGCGGCTGTTGTCCGCTTTTGCTGTTTCCGCTGAAAGTTGCTGCGAAATTCTTGTAAGGGTTTCTCCGTCCTTCCTGCTGGCAACTACAACAATGGTAGCTTCAACAATGCTGGCAACAACGGGAACTTCTGGTCTTCTACTGAGAACAATAGTAATAACGCCTACAACAAGAACTTCAACTACAATAACTCGAACGTGAACGAGAACAACAACAATAAGAACAACGGCTTTTCTGTCCGTTGCCTCCGCAACTCCTCTGGCAATCCGTTTGTAACAATGATGCCCCTAAAAAAGGAAAAATATGAGAAAGAAAACTCTACGGCTTGGGAATGGAAATGTTGTGAATGATACAAACGAGCGCTTTGAAAACGAAAAATATGTGGAATCAGAAGAGGATACATTATCTTCATTGCAATTCAATCCTATAAAAGAAAAAGAAGATTTAAAAAAATTCTTTTTGAAAAAAGAGGCATATAGTAAATTTGTTAATGGGGAAAAGAATTACTATTTTTATTGGTTTACTACTTATGATAAACTAGAGTTACTCGTAAATAAGAAAACGTTAAAGCTAGGTTTTCCTCCAAAGTGGTATGATTATGTTGATAGAATTTTTATTGAAGCATATTCCAATGAAATTGAACTTGGAAAAAGAATTTATGCGTCTTGTATAACTACGCAAAAAACATCTTTAATGTGGCAAAATTATGCTTTCAAAGAGAATTCTGTACTGATTATTTTTAATGGTCGAAAACTTCTGGAACTTCTGGGTGAAAAAATTCTGTTTTACCCTGTTATGTATATACCCCATTTAGAAAAAAGAAAAAAACAGAAAATTCTTGTGCCAAATAAATTGCTTTACCCGTTTATAAAGCGATATTCATATCAAGATGAACGGGAATGGCGCATTATATCTACAAAACAAAACTTGAGATTTAAGACAATTAAGGATCTGATTGAATCCGTCTCAATTAGTGACTTTGCCTATGAAAAAAAATTACTTGAGAGTAAGAATCAGTCAGAGGCTAATTATCTTTTGATTGAAAAGCAAAAAGAGAGGTTTAAGAAAAAGGTTGAGAAACTTTGTGAAAAAATCTCTCCCCAAAAAAGATACCTGCGAAATGACTGGACTTTTGTGAATAAGTCTGTTATTCGGAATTATTGTGCGGACTTAGGAGACTTATCATAATTTGCGAATAGAATTATGATCCCAATACTGAACAAGGCTTTGGGGGCTTAAGCATAGCTTATACATGCTACGCGCGCATATAGTACGGCTCGGCAATGCCCGCTCGAGTAAACTCGGCGGTCGCTGCACTCGCCTTTTGTTATATGGCATGCTTCGCATGCATATACTGCGGCTCGGAAATATCCACGCAAGCGTGGCTACTTCTCTCGCCTTTTGTTATATTTAAAACATGGCGTTAAAGAATTTTCCTATCGGCATTCAGGATTTTGCGAGCATTCGCAACGAAGGGTTCTTTTATGTAGATAAGACGGACCTTGTTTACAAGTTGACTCATACAAGCAAGTATTACTTCCTCAGCCGCCCTCGCCGTTTTGGAAAGTCCCTTTTGATTAGCACATTGCAATGCTATTTCGAAGGTCGCAAGGAACTGTTCACTGGCCTAGCCATGGAACGCCTGGAGACCGAGTGGAAAAAGTATCCGGTCATTCGGCTGGACTTGAGTACAGTCAAGTCAACAGACCAGGACAAGTTTGCCGAGAACATGAGCTTGAATCTGGAGTCTTACGAAAAAGAGTATTGTTTGGACAAGACAACTAGCCAGGCATGGGGTGCAAGGCTTAGGCGTATTATTGAAGCTGCAAATAATCAGACAAAGTCGCAAGTCGTTGTCTTGGTTGATGAATACGATGCTCCCGTTCTTGAGGCTATGGGCGATGCGAAGGCGCTAGAACGCATCCGAATGCAGATGCGGGAACTTTACGCGCCCCTCAAGGCCCTTGGCGGCATGCTTCGTTTCGTGTTCCTCACGGGCGTCAGCAAGTTCAGTCAGCTCAGCATCTTTAGCGAACTGAACAACCTGAATGTCATTACCATGGATGACGACTATGCAGCCATCTGCGGCATCACCAAGGAAGAACTGCTGACCCAGATGCAGCCCGAAATCCAGGCGCTCGCCGACAAGCAGAAAATGACCTACGACGAGGCTGTCGCAACTTTGCAGCGCCGATATGATGGTTACCACTTCAGCGAAAACTCACCGGATATCTACAATCCGTTTAGCTTGATAAACTCTTTAGGTAAACAGAATTTCTTAAACTATTGGTTTGCATCGGGTACGCCGACCATGCTTGTGAAGGCCATGGCCCGTTATAAGCTGAGTCCCGAAGAATATGATCGTGGTTTTTCTGTTGCACAGAGAACTTTTGATGCTCCTACAGAAACCGCAGAGACTCCCATCCCGGTTTTATACCAAAGTGGATATTTGACCATCAAGGGTTACGAAAAGGATTCAGTACGTCCGTTCAAATTGCAGTTCCCCAACGATGAAGTTCGTAATGGAATGCTGGATTTGCTGACGAATTCGTATGTGTCAAAAAATGATGAGGAAACCTCCGAGTTCTTGGACCACTTCGTGACGGCGATGAAGGCGTGTGACATTGAAACTGCGCTTACAGAAATGCGCGCGTTCATGGCGAGCATTCCCTACGACGCCGAAAAGCAGAACGAACATCATTATAGAACTATTTTCTACCTGATATTCAGAATTGCGACGCCGTACCTTGTCCGTTGCGAGGAACGTACCGCCGCAGGCCGCGCCGACGCCGTGGTGGAAACCGCCGACGCTGTTTACGTATTTGAATTCAAACTTGATGCAAACGGTACTGCCGACGATGCCCTCAGACAAATCGACGACAAGGGGTATCTGGTGCCTTACACCGTGACCAAGACTGCCGACGGCTCCCCGAAAAAACTGTTCAAGATTGGCGTCGCCTTCGATGCGGAAAAACGCACCTTGGGTCAGTGGAAAATCGCATAGTTTGTATTGTTGCTGTTCCCTATGATCGACTTCGCTGCGTTACAAGACTTCGTTTTCGAGGATCGCGTTTATGATTCCGAAATCCACGGCTTGGCCCATTGGCGGCAAGTGGAGTTTAACGGACTGTTGCTTGCGAAAAAGACTAAGGCTGACATTACGGTGGTTCGCCTCTTTGCCTTGTTCCACGATTCCAAGCGGGACTTTGACGGATACGACGAAACTCACGGCGGCCGTGGTGCTGAATTCGCCAAGAAATGTCGTGAAGAAAAACGTTTTGAAATCACGGATGAACAGTTCGAGAAACTATATCACGCCTGTAAGAACCACACTTCGGAAAGGCATAATGGCGACCCCACCATTGATACCTGCTACGACGCAGACCGCCTTGACCTGGGCCGCGTGGAAATTAATCTTGATCCGATGAAAATGGCTTCGCTTGCCGGAGCCTTCATTGCCGCACAGTCTCGCAAAGAAAATATCCCGCCTTGTAAAATGCGGGATTGGTTAATGAAATTTGAGTTTTAAATGAAAAAAGCACTGTTCTTTTGAACGGTGCTTTTCTCTTGAAATATCTAGCGTTCTCTTGAATGCGAAAGACCTTTGTTGCACTTCCTTGTCATATAGTTATTGAACTGAAGCGAGTCCGGCGAAGCCGGGTGAACGGAGTGAACCGAGCGGAAGGGCAATGACTATATGACTGCGTTGCAACAAACCTACGGTTCGATCCAGTTCATGCGACCCTGGAACTTGACTTCGCTCTTTGTCACTTGGAAGGTACAGCTGATTTCCACACCTGCATTCTTGGGGAGCGCTGCAACGCCTACGGCAGTGCGGGCGTGCTTGCCGTTGTCTCCCAGAATCTGGACTGCAAGTTCGCTTGCCCCGTTCAGGATGGCGGGCTGTTCTTTAAAGTCGGGGGAGGACTGGACAAAACCCTGCATCTGGACCAATTTCAGCGTTTCTCCATCTTCTAGCATACTCATGGCCGCTGCAATGTTGTTCAGCAGGCAAATAGCGGCGCCTTCCTTTGCCTTTTCTGGAGAAAGCTCGGTGGGAACAATTCCTGTATAAGCGGAAAAATCCCCATTTACGGAAGGCAACTGTCCTGATACGAAAATCATGTCGCCCACGCGGGTAGCTGGTACATAAGCTGCCAGCGGAGCTGCCACGGCGGGCAGCGTCAAGCCTAGTTCTTCGACTTTTTTCTTGATAGAGAGCATGTTTTTACTCCTTATATAGATTTTGCCCTGTCAGAAATCTTGTTTCTGGACATTTAATTTTTTGTACCTGCGGGGGTGCTCCTGCGCTTTAGTCTTTTTTCTTTCCGCCAAAAACCTTGCTGAAACAAAAAGCGCAAAGGCCTACGATGACGGCCCAGGAACCGACCATAAAGATAATTCCGCCAGTAGAAAGTTCCATTACTTAACCTCCTTCTTGTTAGAAAGAACATCGTCAGAATCGCCGATGGGCATGTTCTGCTTATGGGTGGTAGGGGGAACGTCGGCCGGATCACCCTTGCGCCAGGCCAGGTAAATCAACACATTTAACAGGATTGTGCAAACCAACAGGAAAATTCGAATTCCCCAGGTGAAAGAAATCTGGCTCATCTGGTGGCCCAGGAAAGTCACCATTGCATCGGGAGAAACTCCCTGCAGGCTTACTACTGCCCAGCCGTCGTGAACGAGCCAAGCCACAAGTACAATGGCCAGGTAGGCGGGGCAGACGTAACGGATGATGAATCTGAAAAACTTTGGAAGCTTCAATGCCGCACCTTCGTTCATCAGGGCAAATGCCTCGGATTCATCGGAACCATCAGCCTGCTTCACCTTACGTTTACCAAGGACAAAGGAAAAAATGAATGCTTGGATGGTTCCGATGAACACCAGAAGGAAACTGCCGCCCCAGAAGTCAAATTCGTCAACCGCACCGGCGGCAAGGCCAAAGATTCCGACGAGACCGCCTAGGAATGTCACTACACTGACAGAGGTGATGGCTCCCTTGCGGCTCTGCTTCAGGTCGTCCTCGCAGAAGCTGATAAGGGGCTGGATAATAGAGATGGCACTGGTGACACCAGCAATAAACAGCATGCCAAACCACAATGTCTGGAAGAAACCGCCAAAGGGCAACTGGCCAAATACGAAGGGCATGGTCTGGAAGCCAAGACCGAAGGTACCCAGCTTGGCGCATTCTTCAATATTGTTTCCTGCAATAAGAACTGCCATGGGAATCACGATGGTGCCACCCAGGATGATTTCTGCAAAACCGTTGGTGGATGCCGCCGTCAGGGATGAAAGCACCAGGTCTTCCTTGGGCTTCAGGTAGCTTGCATAGCAGAATACAATACCCATACCCAGGCTCATGGTAAAGAATACCTGGCCGGAAGCGGCAAGCCATACGGTGGGGTTCGTGATTTCGGAAAGGTTCGGGTTCCAGACGAATGCCAAACCCTTGCTGATACCGTCAATGGTCAAAACTCGTCCCACAAGAATCAAGCCCATCACTAGAAGAATCGGCATGGTAATCTTGTTTACGCGTTCAATGCCTTTACGGACTCCAAAGCTAAGCAAGCCCATGTTGCATGCGAAGGTGACAAGGAAGAAAAGGATTGCGGCGGGGAAGGGGCCAATCTTTGTGTTCAGCATGATGTAGTTACCGAAGAATTCCTTCATGGGGCCGTAACCTCCAGCCACCACTTCCATCAACTTTCCTGTGGCGGAGTAGTAGGTAAAGGCCAGAATCCAGGACTGGATAAACATGTAGTAGAAGGTGATGAACAGGGGCGGCAGAATACACAGGGACCCCAGGTGCTTTGCCCAGGGCTTCTTTCCCAGAATGTAATGGAAACCACCCGGGGCGGTTCCATGACGTTTGCCGCCTGCGGCGCGACCTAAGGTCCATTCCATCCAGGAAAGAGGAATTCCCAGGAGTAAAAACGCTATCAAGTAGGGGATGATGAATGAGCCGCCGCCATTTGTGGCAGCCTGCACCGGGAATCTAAGGAAGTTGCCCAGACCGACGGCGGAACCGGCTACTGCCAGGATCACGCCCAGTTTGGAACCCCAGTTATCACGTTTGTTTTTCATGTTCTTGTTCCCAATATTTTTTTTGCAATCTAGAAAACTTTTTTGGAGGCGTGAGGCTTGATGGAGCTGTTACTGCTGTATACAGAAATAATCAAAAATTTGTGATCATATTGCCTGATAAAAAGTAACTTTACAATAAACCCAAGAAGATTTGGGAAAAAAGGATTGGATTTATGATCAACGTTAAGGGTAAATGGACCTTGATTACCGGCGGTTGCCGTGGTGTAGGCCGTCTTACTGCTATTGAAATGGCTAAACTGGGTGCAAATATCATCCTCCAGGGCCGTTGCAAGGCTAACGCAGACAAGGTCATTGAAGAATTGAAGCCCTATGGCGTAGAAGTCCGTGCCGTCGGTTGCAATCTTGAAAGTGCCGATGAAGTGGCTGCCGCCCTCGCTGAAATTGATTCCTGGGGTATCCAGGTTGACTTGGTTTACAATAACGCAGGTCTCATGAGTCATTATTTCCAGGACTACCTGACCAACACTATGGAAGATTTCCACCACGCAATGGCTGTGAACTTCTATGCTCCGGTCCAAATTGCCTACCATTTCCTGCCGGGTATGATTAAGCGTGGCTTTGGCCGTATGCAGTTGACCACCAGTGGCATCGCTAACGAGCCGGAACTCATGGGTTATGCTTGTGCAAAGGCCGCCCTCACCAAGTTTGTGAAGGATTTTGCCGTTAAGCTGAACGGAACTGATGTTATGATGAACCTCATGGATCCGGGTTGGTTGCGTACGGATTTGGGTGGTCCTGCTGCCCCCAACGCTCCTGAAACTGTTATCCCGGGCTCCATGGTGGGCGTTCTCCTTGATGACAAGAAGAGCGGTCGTTGGTTCAGTGCCCAGGAATTTACCGGCATGACTCTTGAAGACGCTTTGAAGAAGGGTGCAACCGTCGAATAAAACGGAGCATCTAATGGAGTGAAATCTCCCAAAGAATCCTCCTAACCCCCAAAAAGCTGGTGGTGGCTTCGGCTGCCACCAGTTTTTTTGAAGGTATTCCTGAACAAGTTTCAGGACCAGCTTTTCATGACGTCATCCTGAACAAGTCTCAGGATTTGCTTTTATTATATTTATCCCCATGAACAATAATTCCTCCCGCACAAAGCTCCGTGACGAAGTCTACACCCAGATGATGGTGGCCCAGGCTCGTCTTTCCAAAGATCAGAACACTCAGATGGGTGCAATCCTGGTTTCCCCCGAAGGCCGTGTCATCAGTACTGGTTACAACGGCGCTCCCGCCGGCTTTGACGACGAGACTGTTCCTTACACTCGCGAGAAACAGCTGTTGGCTTATGATCTTTTGGATGCAGACTCCGGTGAATTGCTGAGCCATCACGAGTTCGAGGCCAATAAGTACCCCTTCATGGTTCATGCAGAAATTAATGCCCTGCACTATGCCCGCGGTAAGGTTCCCGAAGGCTCCAAGCTCTACGTGATCGGTTTTCCTTGCGAACGCTGTGCTCTGGATGTAAGTCTTTCCGGCGTGTCCGAAGTTTTCGTGACCAAGGATGATTACGATCCCAAGTCTACCCTCAATAACAGTCGCGACACCGCCTACTATATGTTTGCTCAGGCACACATTGTAGTGACCCTCTGTGGTAAGCGTATTCGTCCCGTGGTAAGCAAGCCTAATGCGTAAGCTCACCGCCTATATTTCAAGTTTCCTGTTGGCTTTTGCCTGCGAGGTTTCTGCCCAGGAAGTTCCTGCCGAGGAGACTCCTGTTGCTGCGTCCCCAGTAGAAGAAGCTGCCGTGGAAGAGGCTCCTGTTGCAGAGCACGCTCCTGCAGAAAACGTAGAAGTCTCAACACCTGCAGAAATCACCGAGGTATCCGCCCCTGCGGAACAGAGGCCGGAGGTCAATCGCCTGGACACAGCCCTGGTGGTTCGTCTCCTGAACTCTGGTAAGAAACCTTACCCTCGCTATCTTCCTGCGGGTTTGTTCGTCAGGTCTAGCTACGGACCATCCAATGGCGTGGACTTTGGTATAGGCTTTATGTTTCCTCTTTCCAGGAGTTGGCCTGTATCCGTCGGCTTTGAACCGTTCCATCTCCAAATTGCCGCAGACAATTTTCAGGTGGTGTCCGATGAAACTATCTGGATTGCCGCTGCCGGCGCCATTATGGGCGGCCTTGGCCCAATTTTCAGAGGTCCCGATTTCCATAATGATTCCGTCAAGACTTCTGAAAAAACATCCATGGGTCCAGTAGGTTCCGTTCTGGCCGCTATTGCCTTGGTGCCTGTTTACGCACTTTGCGGTTCCCTGTACATTCCCGTGGTTCCCGGGTCCTGGCTGGGTATTTTGGATAGAAGTCGCCTGAACACTCAGATTATTTCCGAAGGATTCCACAAGCGTAGTTTTACCTATATGAACGACGTGGGATTGCGTCTTTCTCCTTTGGCAAGTTCTGATGGTGTTGTTCATGGCTTTGCGGATGGTGGAATCCGTTTCGAGAAGAACTTCGCCGCTGATATGAAGTACCACTATTTTGCTCAGCTAGGCATCTCTCTTTCATTCTTTTAATCCGTAAAATACAGGCGCTTGTATTTAGAGGCATTTAAAAAATAGGCAGATCCATCTGGACCTGCCTACTTTTTTGTTAGGAATATAACTTTTTTTTGCTAGGGTTATTTCAGGATCACTCGCTGGACTTGGTTGTCTGCGCGAACCATGAAGCTTCCCTTACGAGTCATGACAACATTTGCATGTCCGTTCATGAGTTTTCCTTTGGACAGGACTCGTCCCATCATATCCATGACAGCATAAGTCTTTGCACCCTGTGCAGTAATGGAGATAGAAGAACCTGCTGCTTGAATCTTCATGTTGGCAGTAGCAACGGGCTTAATGGTAATGGTCTCCGCATTGCCGCTTACACGGATGGATGTAATCTTTTTGAATTTGCCTTCAACTGCAGCAAACAGGGTGTAGCGACCTTCGGGGAGATCGAGTTTCTGGTTGTTAACCTGAGGGGCAGCCGGATTAGTGAGGTCTATGCCGCCATGGTTGATCTTGCCGTTTTCAAGAAGTTCGCTGTTGTCGGTATCTGCGATGCCGTTTGTTGAAAGGAAATACTGAATTGTATTCGGTACCGACTTGCAGGTAGAATTCTCTTCAACGCCTTTGATCAAATCCATACAGCCAAATTCTGCTTTATTGTAGCAAAGTTCATAGGAAGAAACGTTTGTAGCGTAATCTTTTGTAGCGCGAATCTGGAGGTAGGAGGGAAGGCTACGCATAAAGATGTTGGTACGGATGGCCAAGTTGGACATGGTGGTGCGGCGGTCACAGGTGAACATGTCCAGATTATAGCGATTTCCTTCAACCAGCTTTCCGCTAAGACCTTCAAATTTGCTCAGGTCCACAAAACCCGGTGCTGCCAGGTGGGTACCGCCCAAGTCGATAGCCAACTTATTGTCGATGAATACCCAAATATCATCATCGCCTAATACGGAGAATGTCTGCCCTGCTATATAGTCGAAGACTACGTGAGTTTCTGTACAGAAGTGTTGGTTGCGATTGCCGTACCAGCGAGGAACGCCTCCCTTATCGCTGGCAACCACTGTTTCAGAACTTGTCTTGTAGAATGTCCAGCCTTCCGGTGCCTCATCCTGGCATGCCCATCCTATAACACAGCTTGCCTTGGGATAAAGGGACTTGATTAGTGCTTCTGTATCGTCACCATCTGCAAAATGACCTTCACAGTCTGCACCGCCAGTCCAACCGGCTCCATTACAAACCAGATTGATTTTTGGAACACCTGTCGCTTCGTCAAGTTCTCTTAAATCCGGACCATAGAAGATGGGACCTTCGGCACTGCGTTTGATTCGGGCTGCAGCAAGAGGTGTCTGAAGGTTGGACTTGATCATTTCGTCGGTAGATTCTTCAACCGGGAAGAATCCGCCTGGAACGGTCGTCCCCTTGCTTTGGAATATGTCTGAATCAAACTTCCATTGGAAATTCTGAGTTCTGGTCAAAGGAATGTCGGAGCAGCTCGCTTCGTTTACACCTTCGGTAGGAGTGAACAGCTGGTTGAAGAACTTTTCATTGATGAAACAGGCTGCTCCCTTTGTGGTGAGTTTCGGCTTGCGCTTGAACTGGTTGACGGTCGTGTCCAATACACTTTCCACAATGCCTGTGGTAACACCGATACATCTGTTGACTGCCTTTTGGGCTACGTCTTGGTCTACGACGCCTTCAATGCCAAACTGACAGCTTTCCCCACCTGATCCGTAGCAGGAAAATGCGGGATGAAGCTTTGCATCGGTATCATAGACAACGGATTGCAGACTATATGTGCAAGAGCCTTCCACTCCTTCGGGGTATGTTGTATACCAACCGTCTTCACCGTCTATAAATTGTTCTTGATCCGCAACGAAGTATAGGGAGTCCGTATTGTATGCTTCAAAAAGAGTTGCCAAGGGAATGGGCGTTGCCGTGGCACCTGTTTCCCAGTTTCCGTTTAAGCCGATCATGTCTTCGCGATTGGAATCCCCTTTACGGAAAAAGACCACGTCGTCAGACAGCTTGTCAGCTTCAACATCTGCATAAAGCCAACCGCAATGTTTTTGATCTAACTTAAGTGCAGTACCGGTCTTGCCTCCGTCCAGACTGATTATGGGGGTGTCGGAAAGCCATGCGTCGAAATCTGGTGGAATAACGACGCTAATGTGCTTCGTTGCTGCGTTTGCACTGACTGCACCCGCAGAAATAACTGCTCCGCAAAGCAGAACCTTCATAGATGTGTTCATAATGTAACTCCTAAACCAAATAAATATGCGACTTGGGTAATCGATGCTTGTAATTTAATTAAACAATCGTGAAGCAAATTGTTTGATTTGAAAATTGCATAATTGTGTGATTATTGAGCGCAAAAAATGCCATATATGCCTAGGAAGTGAAATTTTGTGCACTATTTTTGTCCGTTGACACAAAATGTCAATGGGCTTATTCTATATTAGTGCACATGGTAGCAGTAAATAAAAACAAGAAAGAAATTGAATTCCTCTGTACGGAATGCGGTAATACAACTCCCAAGTGGGCAGGAAAGTGCCCATTCTGTGGAGCGTGGAGTAGTCTTAAGGAACACGTTGTAGAAAAGTTGGATGTGGCTGCAAGTCGCGGTGGGCGAGGGCTGGGTGGTCCGGTCCATAAGGTGGTGTCCCTCAAGGATGTTGCTACTGAAGATACGAAACGATTAAGTACTGCCAATACGGAATTCGACCGCGTGCTGGGCGGTGGCTTCGCTCCCGGAAGCCTTGTCCTCATTGGCGGCGATCCCGGTATTGGCAAGTCCACTCTGGTTCTTACAACTCTTGCCACCATGAATGCCGCGGGAGTCAGGGCTCTTTATGTCAGTGGCGAAGAAAGCGCCTGTCAGGTGAAACTTCGTAGCGAACGTCTGAACGTGGCTGGCTCCGACATGCTTCTGCTGTGCGAGACAAGTCTTGAAAAAATCATCCAGCAGGCCAATGACATCAAACCGCAGATCCTCGTAATCGATTCCATCCAGACGGTCTATAAAGACGACCTGAATGGAACGCCGGGTTCTGCAGCTCAGCTTCGTGAATGCACGTTAGACCTTATGGTATGGGCAAAAAACTCCGGTTGCATTACGGTTCTTATCGGCCATGTCACCAAGGATGGTCAGATCGCTGGCCCCCGCATTCTGGAACATATGGTGGATACCGTAGTCTATTTTGAAGGGGATCGTAACCATCAGTACCGTCTACTCCGTACCATCAAGAATCGTTTTGGCGCCACCGATGAAATCGGCGTATTCGAGATGACCAGCCATGGATTGTCTTCCGTTCCCAACCCCAGCAAGGTATTCCTGCAGGAGGGTGTACCGCCAACTCCAGGCAGTGTGGTTTGCTGCACCTTGGAAGGGTCCCGCGCTCTTCTATTTGAAACGCAGGCTCTCGTCAATCAGACTACCTTCGCGGTTCCACAGAGAGTGGCCGCTGGCATTGATGCCAAGCGCCTCACCATCATTCTCGCCCTTCTGGAAAAGTTTGGGGGTATTACCATCGGGGCTTCCGACGTATTTGCAAGCATCGCCGGCGGAATGAAGATAAACGATACTTCCTCGGACCTGGCCCTTGCGTTAGCTATTGCCAGCAATCATCTGGGAATACCTCTGTCCCGTCAGACGATTGCCATCGGGGAACTGGGTCTCTCTGGAGAAATCCGTAGTGTAAGCCTTCTGGATCAACGCCTTAAGGAGGCCCGCCGCCTAGGCATGACCGAAGCTATCGTTCCTGCTGGAGGTAATATTCCCACCGACTCCAGGAGCTCCTTGAAAGTCACCCGGGTGAAGACCTTGAGTGAAGCTATATCTTGGTTAAATGACAAACGTTAAAGTGAAAAAAAAGAAATGACGCTCGAAAGAGCGCCATTTCTTTTTAATCCGTTTGTTATCCAAAGAAAATTAATCTTCGTCGTCTTCAGCTTTCTTTTTCTTCTTCTTCTTCTTCGGCATAGCGTCGTCGGCTACCTTGGACTTGTTGCCGGAAACCTTGATGTCAGCAGCCTTTTCACCGCGCTTGGTGAAGCCATACTGACGAGGATCGAAGCCAGAGGGGAAGACGGTCTTGTTATCGTAGATCACCTTCTTGGCGGTGAACTTTTCGATCTTGGCGCCATCCAGGTTTGCACCGGAGAAGTCAACGTCGTTCATCTTGGTGTCGGCGTCGATCTTGATGCCCTGCATGTTGGCGTTGGTGAAGTTTACCATTTCGAGCTTAGCACCTGCGAAGCTGACGCCACCCATCTGAGCGAGGATGAAGTCGGAACGTTCGATGGTGGAGTTTGCGAAGTTTGCCTTGGTCAGGTCGGACTTATCGAAGATGTTCTTACGGACGAATGCGCCGTCGAACACAGCCTTCATAAGTTCAGCTTCCTTAAAGTCGTTCTTTTCGACGGTAGCATCATAGAAAGATGCCTTGTTCAGCTTGGACTTGCTGAATTCGCTCTTGGAGACGGAACCCTTATCGAATACCACGCCGCTCAGGTCCTGACCGGAGAACTTCATGTTCTTGACGGTGGACTGTGCGAACTTGGCCTTCTGGAGCTGGGTCTTGGAGAGGTCAACATCGTTAAAGGTGGTCAGAGAAAGGTCTGCTTCCTGGAGGTTGACGTTCTTGAATTCAGCGCCGCTGAATTCAGCCTGGGAAAGACCAGCCTTTGCGAAGTTAACGTCAATCAGGTCGACACCCTTGAACTTTGCTGCAATGAGGTTACATGCGGTAAAGTCGGTCTTCACGAGAGTTGCCTTGCGGAGGTCTGCACCAGCCATCAAGGAACGGGAGAAGTTGGTGTTAGTCAGGTTTGCCTTAGTGAGGTCGGCGCCGGTAAGGTCAACGTCCATGACGGAGGCCATGGAGAGGTCTGCCTTGCTAAAGTCGGTGTTTTCGTCCACCTTCATAGCGTCCAGACGGGCATTCTTCATGTTGGTCTTGGGGAACTGGCTACCAAGGAGGGTTGCACGATAAAGGTTTGCGCCTTCGAGGTCAGCGCCTTCGAAAGAAGAGTTACGGATGTCAGCACCGCTGATGACCACCTTCTGGAGGTTGGCGTCTTCGAAAGTAGCGCCGCTAATCACAGCATTCTGGAAGGATACTTCCGGAAGGGATGCCTTTGCAAACTTGGGACCTTCACCAGTTGCACGACGGAAGTCGGTGGTGTTCTTTACGGCCTTGGACTTGGAGAAGTCGAAACCGTCAATTTTCTTATTACTAAAAGAAACGTTCAGGTCCTTACCAACCCAGTCGGTCTGGGCGAAGGCATTCATTGCCAGGGCACTGACCAGGCAGAGGCCAAACTTAGATACTCTCTTCATATTCATATACAATTTTCCCTTTAAGGATAAAACCAAATAACGGATAGCCCTAAAATAACTAAAAAATTTGTAAAACTGCAACAGATTTAAAAAAAGTCTTCAAATAAAAGCTAACTTGTAGGTCGAAATGAGTCTTTTTGCGTCAAATCAGTACGATGTAGTGGTTTGTGGGGCCGGTCCTGCCGGTCTTATGGCTGCCTGTACCCTGGGAAGATTGACCGCCGGTGCCAGACGGATTTTGCTTTTGGACAGAAAAGAACCCTGGAAAGAGCCTATTTTCTGTGCTGAAGCAGTTTCTACCCGTCGATTGAAGGCCCTTTGGCCTATTGATCCTTCCTTTGTCCGTGGAAACCTCTCCGGAATCTATTTTACATCTCCCAAGCGCTATCGTGCGGAATTTTACAGCAAGGACTGCGGTCTTCAGCTGAACCGTTCCGCCCTGCACAAGAATATTGCAGAAGAATGCGTCAAGGCAGGGGTGGAATGTCATTTCGATACGGTGGCACAGAAACTTGAACGTGTAGAAGATGGCTGGAACCTGGTGGTTTCCAGACAGGGCGTGGAAGAAACCATCCGCTCTACCATTATAATAGACACTACCGGCCCGGGTGCAAAACTTACCCGTAACATCTCCTGCCTGGAAGGGATGGAAGATGGCTCTACGGATTTGGAACCTGCCATTTTTGCTGTAGCGGAGGGGATTCCCCACAGTCGAGAACATATTGAATTGTTCTTTGGTAGCGAATTCAAGGATGGCTACGGCTGGATCTTCCCCCGTGATGGCAAGGAAGTGAATATTGGTCTAGTTCTCGGTAAGAATGTAAGGAGCGATGTTTCCTTGCGTCAGAGGTTGTTGGACTTTATCAACCGTGATTACCCAGGTGCTACCGTAAAGGGTATTTACGGCGGAAAGATTGCCTGCGGTCAGTCCAATAAGGCCATTGCCAAGTGCGGACTTTTTAAGGCTGGGGATTCTGCCAGCTGCGTTAACCCTATTAGCCGTTCCGGTATTACGGAATCCCTGCTGTGTGGTAAAATTGTAGCCGAGGCGGCCAATGAATGGCTTAACGACTCCGGTGAAAATCGTTCCGTAATTGAAATGAATGCCACTAAGCGCTGGATGACGGAAATGGGAAATTCCCATATGCAGATTGCTCGCGGTAAGGATGGCTTTAATCGGATTACCGATGAACAGTTTGATAAGGCTGCGTTCCGTCTTTCCAAGATGCCTCGCGAGAAACAGACTATTTTCCGCATTTTCTTTAACGTACTTTGGGCAAGTCCCTCCTTGGTCTGGAAGATGCGTTCTTTCCTGCATTGGTAGTATAAAGGTTTGTTGATCATGTCTGAAGTTATTGAAAAACGTCTTGAGGAGGTTCGTGCCAAGTTTGCCGGATTTACGGACCCTGACGACAAGTGGAACTTTTTGATTGGTCTTGCCAAGGAACATAAGGGCATGGACCCTGCCCTCAAGAACGAAAAGTTCGTGGTGGTGGGCTGTGCTGCGACCATGTATCTCGTTCCTCAGTTTACCGGCAGTACCATTCATTTCGAGATGGATGTGGAAGGCGGTGCCACCAACCCGCTCATTAGCCGCGGTCTTGGCGCTCTTGCCTTGAGCATCTATAACGACATGCTTCCTTCCGACATTCTGTCGGTAGATCCTAAGTTTTTCCAGGACATCGGACTGAATGTGGGGCTTTCTCCCACTCGTTCCAATGGCTTTGCTAGCCTCCTGAAACAGATTTATCTATATGCACGCGTCTATGACGCAATTTCTAAAAAGTAAGGTGAAAAATGGCTTTTAGTTTCTTGAACGGAAAGAGTCCTTTTGACGAAGCAGAAGAACGTCTGGAAGCAGGCGAAACCATTAACGGCAGACCCAAGATGCCCAAGGCTCCCGTCATGGGCTGGACCGATGGCGTGTTCCTGGTTGTGATTATTGCTGCCGTCTTCGGTGGTTATCAGTACTACAAGTATGCAAAGAATAAGACTGCCGAAGTTTATGGTCAGTGCCAGGCTCTTTACGAAGCTTGCGCAACCGATGCTTCCAAGTATATCGAAATGGAAGAATGCTACAAGGCTACCATAGACCTGAGCTTCACCAGCGACTCCCTGGAAATTCTGGGCCAGAACCGCCTGGCGGAAGTGGACTCCATGCGTTTTGTCCAGCAGGGCTTCCTCAACGACGCCAAGTCTTATCTGGGTGATGGTGATACCGCTTCTGCCGTGAAGATGATTAAGGAATACAAGGGCGCCATGCTTCTGAATGGCGTTGGCGAAAAGGCTGAATGGGAAAAGATTGAATCCCTCGGCAAGTAGTATCTGCTTGTGTTTAACGAAAAAATCCTCGGTTTTTACCGAGGATTTTTTTTTGACGATTAAAGTTTTTCCAACTGGATATCCCGTTCACTTTCGTTCAAAATGTCGATACGGATGATGTGGGTGAGTCCGGGGTCGTTTCCTTCCAGGCGTTCCGGCCATTCAATCAGGCTTACCCCCTGGGAAAGATAATCCGGATCCAAACCTACTTCGTAAAGGTCCGCACCGCCTTCCAGTCGGTATAAGTCAAAATGGAAGATTGGCGGATTGTTGGGATATTCATGCAGGATGGTGTAAGTGGGGGAGCATACTGCCCCCTCAAATCCAAGACCCTTGCATACGCCTCGGCTTATTACGGTTTTCCCTGCGCCGAGATTTCCGAACAAGGCTACCTTATCGCCTGGCCTTAGAGTCTTTCCGAACTCCACGGCCCAGTTGTATGTATCTTCTTCGCTTGCGAATTTCATGAGGCTTACAGCTTATCCTTGAATTGTTCGTAGGTGAACTTATGGAGCAAGTGGAACTTGCCCTGTTCGTCGAACTTTCCGATGCTGGGATGGCGAACCCCGTTGAAGAAGGTGGTCTTCACCATGGTATAGTGGATCATATCTTCAAAGATGATCTTTTCGCCTACCTGCAGAGGATGATCGAAGGAGAAGTCTCCCAGCTGATCGCCTGCCAAACAGGAATTGCCGGTTAGTTTGTATGTATACTTCTTCTCGCCGGGCATGCCGGATCCCGTTACTGCAGGACGGTAAGGCATTTCCAGGCAGTCCGGCATGTGGTCGCTAATGGAAATGTTCAGGATGGCAATGTCCATCTCGTTATGGACGATATCTCCGACGGAGGCTACCAGTTCGCCGGTCTGCCAACCTACGGCTTCACCAGGTTCCATGATGACGGTCAGGTGGGGGTAACGCCCCATGAAGTCCTTCAGGATGCGAACCAGTTCGTCGCGATGGTAGTCCTTACGGGTGATGTGGTGGCCGCCACCGAAGTTTACCCACTTCATTTGGGGCAGGTACTTGCCGAAGTGCTGTTCAAAAGCCTTCAGGACGCCTTCCAGTGCGTCAGCGTCCTGTTCGCAAAGGGCGTGGAAATGAAGACCATCAATGCCGTCCAGGAGTTCAGGTTTGAATTCCGCTTCGGTCACTCCCAGTCGGCTGAACTTGCCGCAGGGATTGTACAAATCGGTTTCCACGGTGGAATACTGGGGATTTACGCGGATGCCTGCGCTTACACCAGCCTTCAAAGTCTTGTCCTTGAAGCGCAGCCACTGGCTAAAGCTGTTGAAGGTGATGTGGCCTGCGTAGCCTAGAATTTCATCAATTTCATCATCTTCGTATACGGGTGCGAAGACGTGGACTTCCTTGCCCATTTCTTCCTTGGCAAGCCTTGCTTCGTTCAGGGAACTTGCTGTTGCTCCTGCCAGGTACTGACCTACCAGGGGGAATGAACGCCAGAAACTGTAACCCTTCAGGGCACAGATGATTTTTACGCCGGTTTTCTTCTGAATTTCGTCCAAAGTCTCCATATTTTTACGAAGACGGGACTCATCTAGCACGTAGCAGGGGGAAGGAACTTGAGAATAGTCTAACATATGCCCAAAGATAGCCTTTTTTTACCATTTTTCTGCTGCTTTTTTGAATTCCATTAACTAGATTTAGAGTGATGAGTTTCTCTTCTTATAAGCATATTGTTTTGACAGCTTTGTCTTTAGCGTTCTTCCAGGTGGCTATGGCCCAGCCGGCTAGCCAGGGAGTGCAAGTTAATTCTCAGGTCGTCGCTACACCTCGTGGCGCAACCGCAACCCTCGATGAAATGATTCAGGCAAAGCTTGACTCCATTAATCGCGCCACTCCCGCGACTGGCACTCGTAATTCTGACAGCTTGGCTCAGGCTAAGGCTGACAGCATTCGTAAGCTGATCCAGGAAGGCAAGTACGTCCAGCGTGCCAAGTACGACAAGAAGAACTTCGACCACTGGAACGTGGACACCACTCTTCAGAAGGCCATGAAGGAAAAGATCGTTGGCGTATGGCGCACTCCGATTATCGCCCATGGTCATGCGTTCCGCGATGCTGAACTCCGCTTCACTCCGAACGACACTCTGGTTGGCGTTACCCGCACTTACTCCGACTCTGGTCGTTACCAGATGACCGGTGAATACACCTTCAAGGCTCGCTACCGTTTCGACTCTGATCAGTCTCTGGTTAGCCGCGAAGTATTCCCGGATCGTAAGGTTGTCCGTTGGGACTTCATTTCCTTCGACCTGGTGGGTGATTCTCTGGTTTACAACCTGAACAAACTGGAATTCCGCGACCTGAACGATAACTGGCTCAATGCCCTCCAGGGATTCGACAACATTCCTCCTGAAGTTTATCGCAACGATCCGAAGGCTTCCGCGGAAATGAAGAAGTCCTACGAAGCTTGGGAAAAGAGAAAGAATAAGTAAGGCTTAAATCCCTTTATGAAATTAAGAACCGGAGTAGGCTTCCTTGTATTAGCCGCGCTCGCGGTTCTTTTTTCGTATCTGACCTTGACCACTGGTTCGGTGGAAATTTCCTGGTCGAATCTGTTTTCTGCCGATAAAACCGACATGGCCGGTCGGATCTTTTGGGAGATTCGTTTCCCTCGACTGATGGCGGCGGTCCTGTCTGGAATCAGTCTTGCTGTTGCGGGACTTTCCCTTCAAACTCTGTTCCGCAATCCTCTTGCTGGCCCCTTTGTCTTGGGTATTAGCAGCGGAGCTAGCCTGGGTGTAGCCCTGTCCTTGTTGGCGGGTTTTAGCTTTGGTCATTTGGGTGTACTAAGCTCCGCCGCTGTAGGGGCTTTCGGGGTTACGGCTATTGTGATGGCAGTGTCTTCCCGCTTTAACAATTCTACCATCCTTCTTGTCGTCGGTCTCTTGATTGGCTATTTCATTGACGCTCTAGTAAGTCTGCTTATTGTCCACAGTGATGCGGAATCCCTGCGAGTCTATGTAAGCTGGGGCATGGGTAGCTTTGGTCGCCTGACATCCGGCGGCATCGGATTTTTTGTTTCCGTTACGGTAGCTGGACTTCTACTGGTCGTCTGTGCGATGCGGTACCTGAATGCGGTTCGCCTGGGGGATGATTTCGCTCGCGGCCTTGGCGTGAATGTGCGCCTGGGACGGACGCTTGTTTTGCTTGGAACATCTGTGCTGGCGGCTTCTGCGACAGCATTCTGTGGACCTGTTGCCTTCGTTGGAATTGCGGTTCCCCATCTTGCCTATATGCTTTTCAGAACCAGTAATCATCGTGTGCTTTTGCCCGGCTCCGCATTGTGCGGTGCGGTACTTTGCCTTGCTGCATCCCTGTTCCAGACATTGCCGCTAAATGCAGTTCTTAGCCTGGTGGGAGTGCCTGTGGTGCTGTGGGTGATTGTCCGTGGTGGGAGGAGCCGCTCATGAGCATTCTACTGAAATGCGAACAGCTTGGCTTTGGCTATGGGAATAAAGCTTTTGCCAGAGATTTTTCTTTTGATTTGAATGCCAATGAAGTTGTTGCCCTGATGGGGGAGAATGGCTGCGGTAAAAGTACCTTGCTGAAAACTTTGGTTGGACAAATACCTCCGGTGAAAGGAACAGTTTCCTTGCTGCCAAATGATTCTGCAGGTGCGTTAGTTTGTCTGAAAAGCATTTCTACCCGCGAATTGGCCAGGCGCATGGCTCTTGTTCGTATGAGTGGGTTTGTTCCTGATCGCATGACGGTTCGTGAGTTTGTTGGTTTGGGACGTTCACCTTATGCAGGGCTTTTTGATGGTCGCTCCAAGGAGGATGAGACGGCCATTGACGATGCTATGGACTTACTGGAATTGGACGGCTTTGAAGACCGCATGGTAGCAAGTCTCAGTGACGGCGAACGGAGCCGCGTGTACCTGGCGGAAGCAGTCGCCCAGCAGGTAAAGATTTTGCTGTTGGATGAGCCTAATGCATTCCTGGATATTCCTCGCAGTCATAAGCTGTTTAATCTCCTGAAAAAACTTGCGGCGGAAAAGGACATGGGAATCATTGTATCCACACATTCCGTAGAATATGCAGAAAGATATTGTGATCGCATCATGGTCATTGGTGATGGAAATGTTGGCGTAGCCAAGGCTTGTGATGCTCGCCCGAATGGTTTGCTGGATTGGACTGAATGAAAAAGATCCTTTTTTTATTGAGTGTATTTTTATTACTGGCGGTTCTTTCCTGTGCGTCGTCAAAAAATCATGCGCCCGTAATTATTGATTCGTCAAATGGACAACGTCATTTCCTCTGGAAAGTGTCGGATGACAATTCTCATGTGTGGCTACTGGGTAGCATTCATTTTGCAGATTCCTCTTTTTATCCGCTGGATTCCGTCATTGAAAGTGCGTTCACCTGGGCGGAAGAACTGGGTGTAGAAATTGATGTCAGCGATGATTCCGTCACCGCGGAAATCGGGAAAATGTCCATGGAGCAGGGGATGCTTCCTAAGGGCGTTACGTTGAATCAGGTTTTGCCTCGTCAAATCTGGAATTCCCTGGATAGTCTTTGCTCCGCATGGAATTATCCGGTGTCCATACTCTTGCGTTATCGTCCTTGGTTTGCCGCAATGATGTTAAGTTCCGTTGGGATTATGCGCACGGGAATCAATCCTGAATATGGAATTGACAACGTGCTGATGGGTCGGGCTGTTGAAGAAGGCAAGGTCATCGTAGGATTGGAAACGGTGGAGGAGCAGGTGGATGCCTTGTCCGGTTCCGAGAATTCGGACTCCGCCGGCATTTATTACATGAAGAATACGCTGCGCGAAATTGGGGGTCTGGATTCCATGGTTGCAGGCATCATGACTTCCTGGAAAACGGGAAATGATTCGCTGATGCAGATCCTTCTGGATGTGGAAACGGGTGAGTGTCGTCCGGAGGATGATTGCGAAAGAGACGCCAAGTTAAAGAATGAAATCGAAACTCGCCTCTATGATAATCGCAATGCCAAGATGGTTGAAAATATTGAAGGATTCCTGGCGGAAGACCGCAAAATTTTTGTGGTAGTGGGTACTGCCCACTTGGCTCTTGAAAGAAATAATGTGATAGACCTTCTTTTAAAGAAAGGCTACAGGGTTGAACGCTTTTAGCGTTTGATTTAGGAAAGGTCCTTTACGTCAATATCCAGGCGACGGAGCCTGTTGTAAAGGGCTGTACGGAGAAGACCTAGCTGATTGGCGGTTGCACTTACGGAACCTTTATTCTGTGCAATACGTCTTTTTAAGAATTCCCGTTCCTGGTCCAGTTGGGATTCGCGGAATTCATCGTATGTCATGGTGGCGTGAAGCGGTGGAAGTGTCGTCATGTCATTGGCAACCAGCATGCTATCGCCAGGAATTTCGGTGTCGAAGTTAATGTCTTCTGGCTGGATAATAGTTGCGTTTGCAAAACATAGGGTGCGCTGGATCAGGTTCTCCAACTCACGAATATTGCCTGGCCAATTGTGTTTCTGCAATTTTTGGAGGGCTTCTGCAGAAAGGGTGCGGTTATCTCCAGGGTTCTGATACTGACTGATGAAATATCTAGCTAAGTCGGCAATGTCTTCGGGACGATCCCTAAGGGGAGAGATGGATAGGGGAATTACGTTTAGACGGTAGTAGAGGTCTTCACGGAATTTCTTTTCGGCGACGGCTTGCTTTAAATTGCGGTTCGTTGCCGCAATAATGCGTACGTTGATATGTCTTGTCTTGTTGGCGCCAACGGGACGGATCTCTCGGTTCTGTAGGACGCGCAGCAGTTTTACTTGGGTATGCAGGGGCATGTCGCCGATTTCATCCAGGAAGATGGCTCCGCCATCAGCTTCTTCAAAAAGACCGATTCGGTCCGTCTGGGCGCCTGTAAATGCTCCACGGACATGTCCGAATAATTCACTTTCAAAAAGATTTTCGGGAATGGCGCTGCAGTTGACTGTAACAAACTTGTCGTACATGCAGGCTACGGCTCGAGCAATCAGTTCCTTGCCGACTCCAGTTTCTCCTTGGACGAGAACGGGGCTGGTATGGATCATTGCTCGGAGAATGCTCTTTCGCAAGTTTTCCATGGGGACGCTGTTTCCCACCAGGTGGGACATACGATCTCGGAAGGTTTCCCTAGCGTAAATGACTCGTTTCAAGTCAGAAAGTTTGCTCATGAGATGAACGCGAAGGGAAGGCACGTTCATACAGATGTCCGCTAATCCGTTTATGGATGTTCCGTAAATAGCCAGATCTTCCGCATATGCGAAAATCATGGAATCAGGAGCGTTGGTGCGGATAAAGGACAGGCTTTTTTCGTTTTCACCGGAAAAAGAGTCCAAATCCCAGAGGATGATGGATGCGAGTGGTCGCTGTTTCAGAATGTTTGGAACCTGCGACGTTGCAGAATGGACTCTTACATCGTAATTCACGGAGGAAAGCACATCCTGAATGAAGGAGGATGTTTGCGTTTCCTGGGTGAAAAAATCGATGAGCATCCTTGAGCTTATCCTGACAAATTACTTGCCCAATTCCTTGGATCGTTCAGTGCCTGCAACCACAGCCTTGATGACGGTGCTACGGAAAGCGCCTGCTTCAAGGGCGTCGATGCCTGCGATGGTGGTACCTGCAGGAGAGCAGACCATGGCGCACAAGTCGCTTGGGCTCTTGCCGGACTGCTTCACCAGTTCAACGCTACCTTCAATGGTGCCGAGGGCCAGCTTCAGGGCTACATCGCGGGTGAGGCCCGCCTTCACGCCGCCGCGGGTCAGAGCTTCAATGAATTCAAATACGTAGGCGGGAGCGCTGCCGGAAAGACCGGTGACAGCGTCCATAAGGCTTTCGGCCACGCGGCAGGTAACGCCGATGTTGCCGAAGATCTTTTCTGCAGTAGCGAGGGTGGTTTCGGTAACACCGTCGGTGGCGAGGCCTACAGAACCCTTGCCCACAGTAAGGGGGAGGTTGGGCATGACGCGGAGAACCTGGTTCTTTTCGCCGAGTACATCGGTAAGTGCCTTGCGGGTAACGCCTGCCATAATGCTGATGAATGTCTTGGAAGTCTTGATGGACTTAACGGCGGTCTTCCATTCGGCGGAAACCAACTTGAAAATCTGGGGCTTGACGCAAAGGAAGGTAACGTCAGCCTTCTTGACACCTTCGGCAAAGTTCTTCACGCGGACGCAGCCCAGAGCAGTGACTTCGGCTGCAGCCTTGTCGCTGGGGTCGAAGAAGAAAATGGACTTGGGGTCATTTCCGGCCTGAAGAAGACCGCGGAGAATTGCACCGCCCATGTTGCCGGTGCCAGCGAAGAAAATTTTTTCGGACATTTTAAAGCCTTTGATTAATGAACATGAAAAAAATAAAAAAAGAATGGACAAACAAAGATTGCCCATTCTTTCTTGATGTCTGTTTAACGCCGGTTATCGAACGCTGTCCTTTGCCTTGCGGAGAAAATCAAGCAGTTCATCATTGGTCTTGTACTGCTTCATCCACTTGATCATCTTATCCATGACGCCGTTTTCGGTATCGTTCTGCATACCCTGACGAACGCTCCAGATAATATCCTGTTCGCGAAGGCTGAGCAAACGATCTTCCTTACGGGTGCCGGACTTGAAGATATCGATGGCGGGCCAGGTGCGCTTTTCTGCCAGACGGCGATCAAGCACCAGTTCCATATTACCAGTTCCCTTGAATTCTTCGAAGATTACTTCGTCCATACGGCTGCCGGTTTCAATCAATGCGGTTCCGATAATGGTGAGGGAGCCGTTCTTCTGAATGATGTCTCGGACGGGTTCTCCAAAGATGGTCTGGACAATCTGACCGTTGGAATCCTTCTGGAAATCGCCTAGTTTGTCTGCAATCTTACGGGCAGCACCAAAGAACTTCTTGGGGAATTGCATTGCCATGGCGTCCACACCGCCAGAAAGGATCTTGCCGGAGTGGGGAATCACCACGTTGTTGGCGCGGGCGAAACGGGTAATGGAATCCAAAAGAACCACCACGTCCTTCTGCTGTTCCACAAGGCGCTTTGCCTTTTCCAGGACCATGGTGGCCACGCGGGCGTGATGGTCAGGAGGTTCATCGAAGGTGGAGGCTACCACTTCTGCCTTCAGGGCGGGATTCTTTTCTACAAGCTTCCCTACGATTTCGCGCATTTCCGTCACTTCTTCCGGACGTTCGTCAATGAGCAACACCATGATGATGATTTCAGGATGGTTCACTGCGATGGCGCGGGTCATGTTCTGGAGAAGAATGGTCTTACCGGTACGGGGAGGAGCCAGAATAATGGAACGCTGGCCCTTACCGATGGGGCTGAACAAATCCATGACGCGGGTGGTCAGTTCTTCCTGATCGTGTTCCAGGCGAATCTTTTCGTTGGGATGGATCGGGGTCAAGTATTCGAAAGCCACGCGGCGCTTGATCTTTTCGGGATCGTCAAAATTTACCTTGTCTACACGGCGCAGCGCGTAGAACTTGTCGCCTTCGCGGGGCGGGCGGGCGAGACCTGCAACGGTGTCGCCAACCTTGAGGCCGAAACGGCGGATCAGATTCTGGCTCACGTAAACGTCGTCCGGACCCTGCTGGTAGTTAAATTCCGTATTGCGGAGGAAGCCGTGACCCTGGGGGGTAACTTCCAGAAGGCCTTCGGCGTAAACGATATTGTTTTCGTTTTCGAGACTCTGGAGCAGAAGACCTAGGGACTGCTTGCGGTAACGGCGGAAGTCCAGGTTTTCCTTCTGGCTAGCCAGTTCCTGCAGGTCGCTCATGGTCATCTTGCGGTACTTGGCCCAGCAATCGCGAGCCTTGCACCAGGCTTCGGAATCAGGTTCCGGCAGCGGTACGGCGTCTTCCTGTTCTTCCTGCTGCTGGCGGTTGTTGTTGCGGTTGTTCTTGTCGAACTTGTTGAACTTGTTTTTCTTGTCCCATTTGTTGAAACGGCCACCCTGCTGAAAACGCTGCTGATTGTTTTCGTCGCCTTCGGTGTTTTCGCCATTAGCTTCTGCGGGAACGACTTCTTCAGAAGGATTCTTTTCGAAAGGCTGATCTATTGTTGCGCTATCTGCATTAGATTGCTCTCCAGAAGCGACTGCCTGAACTTCCGCAGGTTTTTCTGCAACTTCCTCTGCAACATCCATAGGGCTGTCTGCCTTGTTTTTATCTGCAGCGTGCTTCCTGGATTTTTTCTCTTCAACTTTCTTTTCGGCCTTGGGCTTTGCGGGGCGTTTGGCAGGCTTTGCCTGAGCTTGCGGTTCAGTAGAAACGTCGATATTTGCTGCAAGTTCTGCGGGAACTTCTATTCCGGTAGATTCCTGATCGGCCAAATGGGTCGTCTTTGTTTTTTTAGTGGTCGCCACGAGGTGTCCTGTAGTGATATAGTGAGATATTTAAATTTTTTGTGTATTAAAACAGGTAAATCCCATGGAATATGGAGAATTTAGCTGAATTTTTGATGTTAATCTGATTATTAACGATATAGTAAAAGAGAATTGCTCCAAACGAGCGCAGGAATAAGATAGTTAAAAAATACGTAATTGTCACGATTTGCTGGTGTTTTTGAAAAAAATAAGGTAAAAAAATACTTCCCTAATTAAAACAATCCTTTAGACTCGGTTTTTTCCAAAAGTGTCAAAAAATGTGTTCCTTGAAAAGCTATATTGAGGGCGTGAAATCTTTAGAGAGAGTATTTGTTGCTTTAGGGACAAATCTTCCGAACCGTTCCCATCATTTGGAGGCTGGCCGCCAAATGTTGAAGAAAGTGTCCTCGGGGGAATGGCAGGAGAGTCCTGTCTACGAAACCGCTCCGGTAGGTCCGGAAGGTCAGGGTCCCTATTTCAACCAGGTGGTCAGCTTCCTGTATTCTGGAACTGCAGAGCAGCTGCTTTACTATCTCAAAGGATCGGAATTTATTCTCGGTCGAAAGGATCGGGGACACTGGAATTCCAGAGAAATAGATCTGGACCTGCTCTATTTTGGAGGTCAGACCTGCGAAGGAAGGCTGATTGTTCCCCATTCCCAAATTACGAATAGGCAGTTTGTGTTAGTACCGCTAAATGACATTGCTCCTGACTGGGTGGATCCAAAGACGGGGCTAACAGTGGGAAGCATGCTGGCAAGCCTTCTTGAAAAGGAAGGAAAGAGTGCGTTTCGTGTGATTACTTCGGAGGAACCTTAAATATGCTGACTGAAAAAGGCGTTCATTTTTTGGCTATTGAAGGCGTCATTGGCGTCGGCAAGTCCTCCCTGGCGCAGATTATCGCAGAACGTTGGAAGGCTGTACTCATTGAGGAAAACTTTGCCGAGAATCCCTTCCTGGAAAAATTTTATCAGAATAAGGAAGCTTACGCTTTCCAGACCCAGCTGTTTTTCTTGCTGGATCGCCACAAGCAGTTGCAGAACTCCGCCTTGCAGAGTGACCTGTTCCATGACTTGCTGGTAAGTGATTATACCTACGAAAAGGACCAGATCTTTGCTGCCCAGAATTTGCAGGAAAGCGAATATGCTATGTACGAGCAGGTGGCAAATACCTTGAATAAGGGGGTGCCTCATCCGGATCTGGTTGTGTATTTGCAGGCTAGCGTACCTACCTTGCTAGACCGTATTCATGGTCGCGGTCGTGCAATGGAAAAATCCATTGAAGGTTCTTATTTAAAGGCTCTCATGGAGCGTTATGACCATCATTTTTGGAATTATCCCTATGCTCCGGTTTTGATTATTAATACGGATCATATTGATTTTGTCCATAATGAATCTCACTTACAGCTTGTGCTGGATGCTATAGCGTCCTGCCCCAAGCAGACGACATATTTTGTTCCAGAAGGTAAATAAATGCAAGTTATTAAGTCAATCGAATCCTTACGCCAAGCCTTGAAGCCGTTGGCTGCTCAAGGTAAGACCATCGGTCTTGTTCCTACCATGGGGGCTCTTCACGAAGGTCACGGCGCCTTGATTAAGGCGTCTGTAAAGGAATGCGATGTCACCGTGGTCAGTGTGTTTCTGAATCCGATCCAGTTTGGAAAAAACGAGGACCTGGATAAGTATCCGAAACGCCTGGAAGCTGATGCCAAATTGGCTGAGAATATTGGTGCAGACTTCGTATTTGCTCCCTCCGTCGAGGAAATGTACCCCGAAGGCGACCCGCTGACCATGGTTCGCGACGAAACTTTGGAAAGTCTCTACTGTGGTTCTTACCGTCCGGGACATTTCCGTGGCGTTCTTACGGTGGTTTCCAAGTTGTTCCTCATTACCAAGGCTGATCACGCCTACTTCGGTGAAAAGGACTATCAGCAGGTGTTCCTCATTGAACGTATGGTGAAGGACTTGAACTTTGACATCCAAATTCATCGTGTTAAGATTGTTCGTGAAAGCTCTGGCCTTGCCCTGTCTAGCCGTAACGAATATTTGAGCGAAGAAGAACGTGTCCGCTCCTTGGGCATTAGCGCTGGTCTTAAGCTGGCTAAGGATGCTTACGACGTTGGCGAACGTAGCGTTGTCCGTATTCGTGATTTGGTGGTGAAGTCCATTCTCGCCAATCGTGGCCAGGTTCAGTTTGTGGAAGTCGTTAATCAGAAGGATCTGCAGAAGTTTAACGGCATGCTCAAGAACGAAGACAAGGTTGTCGTTTTGGTGGCTGCATTCTTCGGAAAGACTCGCCTGATTGATAACATTGAATTGAATTAATCCTTACATAACAGCGACGAGCTGTTTTGATGGAAATGGAAAAGACCTCGGTTCAACCGAGGCCTTTTCTGTAATACTTAAATAATTTGGACGTGGCCTGTTATTTTTCAGTTGCGGTAAATACGCCGTCCCAGACTTCTCCTTCTACCACAGGCGGGTTCTGCTTGTATTCCTTGCAGCGCTTGATGTAAACATGGGATGGTGTGGTTTTGCTACCCGGATCTCTATCGGGATGATGGGGCTCCAAATCCAGACACTGGGTAAACAGTGCAATGGCTTCGTCCCATTTCATTTCCAGATAGCATCTGCGGGCTTCTTCCCAAATCTTTACCAGCTTCAGAAGATTGGCTTCCTGTTCCGGAGTACACCTTGTCTTGGTAAGGAATTCAATTCTTGCATTGTCTTTTCGTTCTCGTTTGGGCTTGATGCGCAGGACGTTGATTTCTTCATCATCGGCGTGTCGGGTACGCTCAAGAATTTCGAACGTCTTAACAGGCTGGCTCTTACCAACTACTCGAACAGTATCGAGAGAACGATAAATGAATTTGCCTCTCACCAGCATCTTCTCGGTGTCTTCGCTGATCTGAACGTATGCACCGTACTGCTTGGCTGCACTTTCAAGACGGGCAGCCAGGTTCACTGCGTCGCCCATCATGGTGTAGTTCTTACGCATGGTTGAACCCATGTTTCCTGTCACGATGTCGCCGGAGTTAATACCGATTCTCATGTGCATGTCATGAACAACCTTGGGCCAGAAATCACCTTGGCTTTCCCATTTCTTACGGAGCTGCATCAGCTTTCTCTGCATACCCACTGCTGCATCGCAGGCACTTTGGGCATGGTTCGCCAAGGGGGCGGGGGCGCCGAAGAATGCGATGATGGCGTCACCTTCGTACTTGTCCAATGTGCCTCGGTTGTCCAGAAGAGTGTCCGTCATTTCAGTCAGGTATTCATTCAAAAGGGTAACCAATTTACTCGGGTCACCGATTTTTTCTGAGAAGGTGGAGAAACTTGCAATGTCGGTGAAATATGCGGAAATGTGGGACTTGTTACCGCCAAGACTAGGCATAATTTCCTTGTTCACCATGTCATCGATCAGTTCAGGAGAGATGTACTGTTTAAATACGCTGTTGATGAACTTCTTTTCTCTGTTTTCAAAGTAGAACTGGACCACCAATGTAATGATGTTGATGAAGATGACCGTAAGCAACTGGCGAGAAACGCCGATGTAGAGACCATTTCCAAAGTACTTGTAAGCGACTAAGGTATAGGCCGTCATAATGATGACGGAAATTGCTGCGGAGAAGTATCCCTTAAAGTAGAGACCGGAAATGACGCAGAGCAGGGCCAGGAACATGATGATGATGGCTTGTTTCTGATCGTCCATTACCACGAGGTAATCATCTTCAAGAATGTTCTTGATGATGGTTGCATGGATTAGCACGGCTGGATAGTTTTCTTCGTGAGTGGCACTCACAAAGTCAAATAGGGCCGGAGCTGCAGAACCGAGAATGAAAATCTTACCTTGATAGAGACCTGGATCAATTCGGTTTTTAGTGACGTCATAGTAGGAAAGATGCTGGAAGGTTCTCTTGGATTCTTCAGTGTTGTACTTACCCTTGTAGTTAACGCGGAAGCTGCCATACTTGTTGATAGGTACTTTCTTTTCGCGGCCAAAACGCAGTTCCTGACCAGGTTTCAGAGCGTCAATTTCTTTCTCGTTAGTAGCCTGAATTTCTCGAATGACAATGTCGGAAAGAATGGCTATGTTGGACATCCATGCTTTCTTTGTCTTGCTAAAGTGTAGATCCATATCCAGGGAAAGATGGACCGGCTTGTTGATGGGAAGATTCTGGAGGGAATCCTTAAAGTAATCCAGGGTATTTACGATATAGTCTGTGATGACGGCTTCGTCATCGTTGTCTTCGTCTGTGATGATGTAACGGTTGGCTCCTTCCTCGTCGGCTTTCAGGGTAAATCCTTCATGGATTGTGATTTCATTGCCCGCCTTGGCGGAGTCGAGCATTGCCTGGGATACGTCAAGGAGAACGCGGGAAAGTTCGTCTGAAAGAACCTGACCTTCAAAAATTTCGAAGTTTACATTTCCTTCTTCAAGTCGGGTGGCAATCACCTTGGATGAAATGTCCTGGAAATCCAGGGAAGCTTTCTTCTTGATATCCTTTTCTGACAGGCGCTTCTTCAGCTCCTTGAACATGGGGTAGCTGAAGTTGGGGTATGTGGTGTGCATTTCTCCCTTCTGATCCTTGTAGATGCCGAAGGGCTTGCCGAGGTTGATGTACTTGCCTGTCTTGATTTCCACATTCTTCGGATCCTGGTGGAACAGGTGAAGAATTGTCATTAGGGACATGGTAGAGTAAAGCTTTACATCCGCATCTGGATATATTTCCGGATTGGGGAAGCGGTAAAGCATGGATACGCGACGAACCACACCATCGTTGTCTGGGTAGGCGTTGACAGAACCGAGCTTGGCTCCTGCATTAGCTAGTTCAGGGAAGACGTTGTCCAGCAGGTCCTTGGGTTCAATGAATTCAGGATGATCTACCTGTTCAAGATTGAATGTGGAACCGTAACCTACTTCAGCGGCACGCTCCTCTGTACTGAGTGGACGCCACTGGGATTCGAACTTATATGCCTTGGAGTCGTCAAACATGTCGCATACAATGGATACGCCTCCGTCTGCCACGGAAGATACGAGCATGGAATCGTAGTTATAGTAAGAACGAATCTTGGAATCTAGGGAATCCCAGTTTTCCGTGTCATTCACATCGTGCAATAAGTCTCGAACCTGCTTTGTTTTCAACTTTCCAAAGTCGGCGGTCTTGAACATAATATCGAAGCCGATAGCGGACGCCCCACCGTTGTTTAAGTTCTTTACCACGTCAGCATGGATAAAACGGTCCCATTCGTTATAGGGGCCCAACTTGGCCAGTGCAGGTTCGTCAATATCTACAATGAGGATGTTCGGGTCGTAATTGTTGGCTAACTTGATTTTCGCACTTCCGGTGGCAATATCACCATCGGTGATCTCGTAGTCCCCGTCTAAGGCAGCATCGAGATTTTCATCAGTGATGTTTTTCGAGAACTGGTCGTAGAAAATGTTCTCCAGCGATTCTGCCGCTTTTCTAATTGAACCGTTTAATTCGTTTTGGGAACTGCCGAAAATAATGAGCAATGCCACCACGATGGAGGAAGCGATGACGCCTGATAAAACTTTCTTGACTTGTTTCGAAAACTTTATTTGCATGGAAGGAAAGATAATAAGATAAGGATGCGTGTCATTTGAATGACAAAATTATAGACTATATTTGAGAAGTAAAAATCGGAGGCGATTTGGCTACTCAAAAAAAGAAAACGGCTAAGAAAGCTTCAAAGCCGAAATCCGGGGGAGTAAAAGGGGCTGACGACCAGGGGTTTGGTCGTATTATTGCTGGTTGGTTTTTGCTGGCAATCGGTGCTCTCCTTCTTTTAGGATGTATCAGTTCTGTCTATAGTGGGGAAAATGGCAATTGGTTGGGCCCTTACCTGGGCGGAATCGTTCCTCATGCCATTACCCTTCTGTTTGGTAAAGTTGCGGTAATTCTCTTTACCTTTGCTCTTGTTTCCTGGGGTGTTACCCTTGCTTTTGCGGGTAAAATCCTGCGCTGCTCTGTGGGTCTTTCCTTATTGACCTTGAATGTGGCTTTTTTGCTTGCTCTTAAGAGTTACGGCGAGACTCGTGTGGCTGATGAAGTCTTGCTATCCAATGGTGGCCTTGTTGGACAGTTCTTTACTCAGAATGTGTGGGTTTCCATCTTTGGAACGGCCTCTGCCTTGGCTCCTCTTGGAATTTTGGTGGTTACCCTTGGCTTAATACTTATTGTTTCCTTTGGTCTAAGGCCTAGACATTTTGGCTTCCTGGTTCAGGGCTCAAAATGGATGACGTCTCAGCTGTCCAGAAAAAAGGACGAAGTGGAAGAGGCCGAACCTGTCGAAGCTACCATTGTGGAACCTAGTCGTAAAAAGTCCAAAGAGTATGTCGAAGAACCTGCGGTTTCCAGCCGTAAGGGCATCTACATGGATGACAATACCGTTTTTCTGGAACCGGACGAATTTAAGATTAAACGTAAAGGAGTTCTATCTCCCTTTAATGGACGGAAAAACTGGCTAGATCAGGATATGAGTCTGGAAAGTATTTCCGATATGCCAGGTGAAGATGTTGATATTGGCAAGGATACCTTTGTCAAGGAACCCGAAGTTCCGCAGACGATGGCATCCGAAGGACCTTCCTCGGCTGGTGCAGAATACGACAAGAACGAAGATCCTGAAATTCGCAGGTTGGAAGAGTATTTGCGCTTGAATAGCCGTAAAATGAATGCTCTTGAAATTGTTGAAGTGAAGGAAAAAATTTCCGCCCTTCGTAGAGCAGGTGATTTGATTGCCTGGGAAAAGGACCGTAAAGGCCGTATGCAGGTAAAGGGCGATGTGCGTCGTGAAGGTGCGGTCGCAAATGCAGCAGGATCGACTTTGCCGCCTCAGGCTGAAGATGCTGCTCCTGTGGATACCCCTGTGGCTACTCCTGTGGCAGCTTCTGTAGCAAGTCCTGTTACGGGGCGAAATACGGTTCTGAGCAGGAATATTCTTCGTAAGAACGAAGTTCCGGAAGTAGCTTCCGAACAACCTGTGGTGAACGCAGAGGATCTCTTGGGTGGGGATGGCGCTGCGACGGAATTCGACAATGCTCCTGAATCCGATGATGATACTTTCGCCCCTGTAGTTTATGGCGCCGACGAGGATGAACCTCAGGAAGAACCGGAGTTCCAGGATAAGACCCTTGTGCCGTCCGGTATGGCGTCTACCATGAAGGCGGCGAGCATTCCTGTTCGTGAACCTACTGCTTATGACGAATATAAGGTCCCGACTATTTCAGAAATTCTCAATGATCACGAGGTTCAAACTGCGGATTACACCGAAGATGAGCTGAATGCTATCGGCAAGATGCTGGAAGAAAAACTGGAAAACTTCAAGGTGAAGGGCCGCGTGATCGGCTGTGAAACCGGCCCCATGATTACCCGCTTTGAAGTGGAACCTGGTCCTGGCGTAAAGGTGAGCCGTTTTACCGCCTTGCAAGAGGATTTGGCCATGCCGTTGCGAGTGTCTTCCGTTCGTATTTTGGCTCCGATTCCAGGAAAGGCTGCTGTTGGCATCGAAATTCCCAATCGAAAGTTCCAGACTGTTTTCAGTAAGGATGTTTTCGAGAGTGAAAAATTTGCTCCGACTCCCGAAAAAATTCAGGTTGCTTTGGGTAAGGATATTACGGGAGAAGCTTTCACCATGGATTTGGCAAAGGCTCCTCACTTGCTGATTGCCGGTCAGACAGGTTCTGGTAAGTCTGTCTGTATCAATGCTCTTATGGCAAGTATGCTGTTCAGTAAGACTCCGGACGAACTTCGTATGATTCTGGTGGATCCGAAGGCTGTGGAATTGAAGATGTATGAAAACATTCCGCATCTTTTGGCTCCCGTGATTACGAAGCCGGAAATTGCCATTCAGGCACTCCAATGGCTTTGCTATGAAATGGATCGTCGTACCGAAGTCCTTGCAACCGCCAAGGTTCGTAACATCGGTGGCTTTAATGCAAAGTACGAAGCGGGTGAATTGCCTGATGGTATCCCTGATGAAGACAAGGGCCATCGCATGCCATTCATTGTGGTAATCATTGATGAAATGGCTGACCTTATGATGGTTGCCGGTAAGGAAATTGAAAAGTCCGTGGCGCGTTTGGCCGCAAAGGCTCGTGCTGTTGGGATTCATCTTGTGCTTGCTACCCAGCGCCCTTCCGTGAAGGTGATTACAGGTATTATCAAGGCAAACTTGCCTACACGTATTAGCTTTAAGGTGGCGTCCCAGATTGATGCCCGTACTGTGATGGATCATGCGGGTGCAGAAAAACTTCTGGGTCGTGGTGATATGCTGTTCAAGGCTGTGAATGACCCGGATCCGGTTCGCGTTCATGGCGCATATCTCAGCGATGAAGAAGCCGAAAAGCTTGCTGACGCCTGCTCCAACCAGAATGTCTTCTATCCTCAGGTCGAATCCTTCGATGTTTCCGAAGGTGTGGGTGAAGACGATGATGGGGAAGGCGGCAAGCAACTTGGAAAACTTGACCCGTTACTGTTTGATGTGGCGTGCTGGGCTATTGAAGTAAGCGGCCTTTCTACTTCTGCAGTGCAGCGTCACTTTAGCGTTGGGTATAGCCGTGCTGGCAAGATTGTGGACCAGCTTTATGGTCTTGGTGTTTGCGGTCCCAGCAAGGGAAATTCCAAACCTCGTGCCATGCTGGTCGGTATGGATGAACTGATGCAAATGGAACGCTCTGGAACTTTTAGATAGATATGAATTATCACCTTTCGTCCCCCTCCTTCCAACAGTCTACTTCCTACTGTCTACTTCCTACTAAAATATGAAAGAATACGCTCCTTCAAAAATCAATTTGTTTCTGGATGTAATCCGCAAGCGAGAAGATGGTTACCATGATTTGGGCTCCGTTTTCCAGACTGTAGATGCTGGCGATACTGTTTCTGCGGAAGTCCGCGACGACGGTGAAATCGTCCTAACTTACAATAACCCGCAGGAATATCCTGTCCAGTCGGATCTGGTTTATAAGGCCGCTGTAGCTTTAAAAGCTTATGCAGTTGAACAAGGTGTTGCTGGTGCTGAAAAATTTGGTGCTGACATCTATCTTGAAAAAGTCATGCCTCTGGGTGCTGGGCTTGGTGGAGGCAGTGCTGATGCCGCAGCGACTCTTCGCCTTTTGAATAAACTCTGGGGAGTGGATTTCCCGGCGGAAACTTTGGAAGCAATTGGTGCCAAATTAGGGGCTGATGTTCCTTTCCTGGTCCGTGGTGGCACTGCTTTTGTCGAAGGCATTGGCGAAAAGTTGACTTTCATTAGTCCGTTGCAGCTACCCGAAGGGCAATACTTGCTGATTTGCACCCCGAAGGATGCTGTTCCCACGAAGGATGCCTACGCAGGAGTTGCCAAGTCTGGCCCTGCCCGTTGGGATGCCTATAAGGCTTCCGCACAGTCCGGTTCTGCAGCAGAGTTCCTGCTTCAGCCTGCGTCCTTCTTCAACGCTTTTGAAGGATCAGTCTTTCCGTTGCATCCGTTGGTGGAGTCCATGAAGGCGGAATTCATCCGTCTGGGAGCCAAGTGCGCCCTGATGTCAGGTTCTGGAGCTTCTGTTTTTGGGATTTTCCAGTCTTTAGATCTTGCAAATCAGGCCGCAAAGGCTATGGAATCCATTTCCCGCTATCAAAAAGTCACTCGCTTTTGGGTGCCCGCCCTTTAAAATACTGGCATAAATACTATATTTGCGCCACCATTGGGATATCGTCAAGTGGTAAGACAACGGATTTTGATTCCGTTATTCGCTGGTTCGAGTCCAGCTATCCCAATGTTTTCTTTTCTTTAAACTCAAATGGAGTAATAAAATGGAACTCACTAAGCTCGTTGCAACCTCGAGAGTGTTAGGCAAGAGCCGCGACAACGCACGCCTCCGCAAGGCTGGCCAGATTCCGGCTTCCTATTATGGTAAGGGTATGGAAAACGTGAACATCAGCGTTAGCGCTGCTGATCTCCGTAAGGTCCTCGCCCCGGGCAAGCGTTACACCCTTCTTGACCTCGTCATCGATGGCAAGGAAGGCAATGCTGCTGTTGTTTATAACTATCAGAAGGATCCTCTGACTCAGGAAATCATCCACGTTGACTTCCTGAAGATCGACGAAACCACCAAGGTTAAGGTTCGCGTTCCTGTTAAGCTGAACGGTCTTCCGGTTGGCGTTAAGACTCAGGGTGGTACCTTCGCTCAGCAGAACCGCTACATCCAGTTGGCTGCTGCTCCGGCAAACATCCCGACTTTGATCGAAATGGATATTTCCGAATACCCGGCTCCCACTACTTTCTACGCCAAGGATCTCAAGCTGGCTGAAGGTGTGGAACTGGCTTGCACTCCGCGCGTGGTGATCTTCAACATCACTGCTAAGCGTGGTGCTAAGGCTTCCGAAGAAGCTTAATATGACCGCTCGCGCAGTACGTGAGGTATAGAACCTACGATAATGCGCTCGCTCTCACAAAAACGCCCCTGGTTGATACCAGGGGTGTTTTTGTTCACGCAAAGACCGCTCGCGCAGTACGTGAGGTATGGAACCTACGATAATGCGCACGCCTTGGCAAAAATGCCAGGTTGCTCCAGAGATTTTTTGTTCACGCAAAGACCGCTCGCGCAGTACGTGAGGTATAGAACCTACGATATGCGCACGCCCTGGCAGAAATGCCAGGTTGCTCCAGAGATTTTTTGTTCACGCAAAGACCGCTCGCGCAGTACGCCACCTTGTGCAGTATGCTTGTTCAAGCGGATAACGTCAATAAAAAAAGCACCCAAACGGGAGCTCTTTTTGTTTTTAAACGTGTTGGTACTACAGTTCCGGAATGGTGACGTCGTAGGTTGCCTTATGGCCTGCTTCGTCCACAATCTGGATGGTAATGGTTTCGTTATCCTCGGGTAGCTGTTCGCCCAGAATAATTAGTTCTCTTGGTTCGGAATCGTATTCCACCGGAATCCACCTGTTCTTGTACTTCGCGGTAATTGCGTTGCCATTTTCGATACCAGCGTACTTATAGATCAGGGGAATCTTAAGAGCAGGTGCATGGAGCCCGCCGAAGATGGTGGTACCCCAATAAGCGAAGCCTAAGGTCGGAGGATTGGGGTTGTCGATGGCTGCAATATCGCGAAGTTCATTTGCGCTTGCGCAACGATTCTTGCCCTTGGTCTGCTTGCTGAAGATAAACCAGTTTCGGCTGGTTTCGCCAAGCCAGTAGAGAGGTCCCTTGGCGGTATTTTCATCAATGCAAATATCCCACTTTCCAAAGAATTGCATTCCCTTGGGATGGAATTCAAAGTAATCCAAGCTGTCAGTATGGTGCTTCACAAAAGCCAAAGCTGTATTGCCGTTGTTGCTGATGTTTGTAACACCGGAAAGTCTCTGGAGGATTTCCATGCCGTCTACCTGAGCCTTCCAGTTGATGTTGGAAACTTTGTTTGCCTGGTAATGGATGTAGATCTTGTCTTCTTCGCTTGCGTTCTTAAACTTGATGTAAGATACGCTGGGGAAGATTTCTCCAATCTTTGCTACGGTTGCATACTTCTTGGGGAACATCTTGCAGAGCGTTCCAGACAGAAGGTTGTCGTCCTTGTCGTAGGCTTCGAAATCAAAACCGGCATCGCACTTGCTAAAGTCGATCATGGCTCTGGACAGGTACGTGAACAACGGAGTTTCCTGATAGTGGGTCTTTGCGAAAGGAACATTTCCCTTGCAGTTGGGTTTTAGGTTGAACTTCTTGGTTGTAATGTTGCCGTTGAAATCTTCCACTTCCAGGCGGTAGGTGGACTGGGGAGGAAGCCCAACCTTGATGAAATGCCAGTCACCCAGAGTGTCTGCTTCTTCTGCCCACAGAAGTTCGTCACGAATCTTGATGGAGTTGGGGAAGGAGATGGTGTCCTGAACCTTGCTGAAAACTTTTTCGTCGTAGCGGTACAAGTCCACGCGACGTACTGCCATGGGGTTTTCCTTAGGAAGTCTACTGTAGTCTACGATCTTAAAGGCGACCTGTACGGGGACATCGTTTTCAAAGGTGTTTTGGATCGGGGTTTCTACGCAGCCCATTTCCAGGGCTTCCTTCGAAGTGAAGGTTACATCGTTCTTGTAGAGTGCCGCAGCTGCAAAAACCTGGGGTGCGATGGAGTCTGCACAAAGAACGTCATGGCCGCAAGGAGAAAGCACCTTGTTGTCGTTCATCTTCAATTCCAGATGGAGATGGGGGTTGCCGATGCCTGTGCTACCCGCAAATGTCAGAGTATCGCCTTTTTTGTGAACGGTATTGGGGGTGAGGGAAACGTCGTTCTTCTTGGAACTGATCATCTTTTTCATGACCAGGGAGTCCAGGTGAGGACCGAAGCTGCTTTGGTGGGCGAACACCCAAGTCTTTCCGCTGTTGCCCTTGTAATACATAACCTTGCCGTATCCGTAGGGCGAAACCTTCACTTCCTTCACATAGCCGTTTTCCGGAGCGTATACCGCCCAACCTTCTTCCATGTCTGTGGAGTAATCGATGCCCATGTGATAACGGGTACCGCGATTTTCGCCAAAGGAGGATGTCAGATAGGCGGTCTTTCCGAAGGGGCTGTATTTAGGGGCTTCAGGCGCAGCGGCTTCCTTACCGGCTGCGGGGCGCTTGCTGAAATCTGTGTTGTCGACATTGACGCCATTCTGTGCAGCAATGCAGTCTTCGTAGGCGAATGCATCCATCGTTTTTTCGTCACATTCTTCTGCAAAGGAGATTGCTGCAGTGACGAGTCCAAATATGGTAATGAATTTGAGCTTGTTGAACAAAATACTCATATTTCCAAATCCTTCCTTTCGAACAAAATATACAAAACGGAAAGAGAGACTATTGACGACTATGTTCCGAAAGTCCGATAAAACGGGTTTTTGTAGTATTTAAACGAGAAAAGACCCGCATTACTGCGAGTCTTTTTTCAGTGGAGCTAAGGAGAGTCGAACTCCTGACCTCCTGCATGCCATGCAGGCGCTCTACCAACTGAGCTATAACCCCATTAGGGTATGCCAAATATTGAAATTAATTTGAGAATTGTCAAGGGGAAGAAAGCTTTTTTTTGAAAAAATGGTATAAAAGCGGGGGGTGGGGATGGTTTTATCCCGTTTGTCTGCCTAAATTTTGTTGCTGTTAAGGTATAAATTGCGTGGGAAAGCTAAAATTATACCGTTTGATTGATCGTATTGCGGTAATTTTTACTCACGCATGCGGCTAAATTAATGCCTACTTGACTGATATAGCGGGATAAATTTGCACGAATCTTCTTTTTTATCCCGTTATGGCGATTAGGTACTGGATTTCGACGCTAAATAGAACACGACGCCTCTTCCTTCAAAAAACAAAAAACGCAGGTTCTACCCTGCGTTTTTTTCGTCTCGCGTCCTCCGAGTGCATTTGCCGCCCACCACCTTAAAGTGTAGCTGCGGGCAATCTCCTCTTCAAAGCGCGCTTGCAGGCGACCTCAAGGTTCTAGGCTATAAAGCCGCCCTCAAACCTCAGCGCGAAACGCCCTCTTATACCTTCTCGATCTTCACGGATTCGATAATTACGTCTTCGTAGGGGGCATCGCGGCGATCTGTTTTTACGCCTGCGATTTCATCCAGGACTTCGAAGCCTTCATAGAGCTGGCCGAAGACGGAGTAACCGGCGTTGGGACCGTTACCTACGTTCGGGTTGCCGTGGTCAAGGAAGTGGACGTCGTCACCGTGGACGATGAAGAACTGGGAGCCGATGGACTTGGGCATCATGGTCTTTGCCCAGCTGAGGGCGCCGCGCATGTGGGAGAGGCAGTCGTCGTACTTGTCGTCGATGGTGGTGCCCGGACCCTTGGCGGAGTGGCCACCGGTACCGTTACGGTTGGTGAAGTCACCGCCCTGGATCATGAAGTTCTTGATGATGCGATGGAACGGAGCTCCGTCGTACTTGCCCTGGTTTGCAAGGTCAATAAAGTTCTGAGCGCATTCGCCGACGCGTTCCGGGAACAGGCGCAACTTCATCACGCCGTGGTTAGTGGTCATAATGGCGATGGTTTCGCCAGCCTGAGGCTTATCCAGCTGATTAAATGCCATGGAAATCTCCTGTTTTAGTTGTTTTTTACGCAATATACATAAAAGCCCACCGAAGTGGGCCTTTTTTTAATTGATGGAAACGATTTTTGATTGTTTACCTACGGTGATAATGTAGGTTCCCGCGTGGAGCAAGGTCAAATTCACTATTGTTGATGCCGCTTGGCTTGCGTGAATGACTCTGCCTTGCATATCCATTACCGCAATGGGGGCTCCTAGAGAATTGGAGCGAATCTGTATATTGTGCCCTCTGATCACAAGGTCAAATGATTTTGGAACTGTCGTGGGCCAGATAGATTGCTTGTTCGAACTGCTGCTTGCTGCAGGTACGCTCGTGCTGCTGCTAGACGATGTAGAAGACAATTCGGTGTTTGATTCCGCCGATGAAGAGGAATCTACTGTACTTTCGGAGGAAGATTCCGGGTCTATAGAAGAGGATGATTCTTCTGTACCGCTGGAGGAGGATGCGATGGAACTTTCTGAAGACGATATGACCATTTCGGATGAAGATGAATATGCTTCGGCGTAGCTTAAACCCTGGCCATTCAGTAATGGGTACGGATCCTTGCCGATAACCTGTCCCCAGACTTTTCCGTTGATACCGCCTTCAATAACGTTTCCGTCTTTGTCCTTTTCGATGTAGTTGTACAGTTTTTCGAATATTTGACCGTCCTTGTAGGAGTTTCGGGTGTTCTGGACTTCTTGACCTGTGGGGTACCAGTATATGTAATAGAAAACGTTGTCAAGAGTTGGGACGCCTGCTTCGGAATAGTTGTGTTTATGCTCTTTTATTAGTTTAGAATCGCTTGCATCGTAGGAATTCTTGATGACAATGGAGTTTTCCGTAACGGCGAAAAATCCGTATCCAGGTTCATCTTTTTTGTTAAAGGGACTATATATTGTGGTTGTGCCAATATTGTAACAGTTGGCTACAATTCCCGTTGCGTCATTGTATTCGATGAGTCCGCTGACATAATTGTTGAGTCCATACACGTTACCGTCGTTATAAGTTTGCTGAATATCAATGGTTCCTTCGGCGTACCCGGCAATTCCTCCCGCTTTGCCGGCCTTTATGTTTCCACTGTTATGGGAGTTAAATACCTTTATGAATCCATTTGCTCTGGCGAAAAGTCCTCCAGTAACGCCGCTTAGCCTGTAGTCGTCGCTAGACTTTAGCGTAATATCGTAGGTGAGGTCTCCTTCGTTGTAAGAGTTGAAAATAATAAGGGAGTCAATTGTGAGGTCGCCCAATAGTCCGCCGAATGAGGGCGTCTTATTTGTGTATATAATGTTATTGAAGCCTGGGGCGTGTGTTGTGGTGATATTACCCTTATTGTAGCAACTGTCTAGGAAGATAATCTTTGCCTTTTGGGATTTTGCTAGAAGTCCTGCTGCAGGACTGCCGTAACTGTTTTTGTGGAGTATGTCTCCCTCATTGACTCCCTTGGTAATCCTGGTTACAGATTCCGTTCCGGTGGACAGTAATAGACCTGCTGCCGATGAATCGGTGGAGATAAAACTCTTGTTGGATACATCGTTCATTGACAGTGTTGCATAATCAAGGATTTCGGTAACCATGCCGCTGGCAGTGCCGGTACCGACAACAAAATTGTCGGAATGGGTGTTGGTAATGTGTACTTCGCTATTTGCATGTACTGTTGAGATAAGGGAGCTTGCCTGTTTGCCCCTGAAATAGGAATTGGCGATAGTAAGGCTGTCGATGGTCAAGTTGCCTGCGTTGTTGATGAAACTAACCTTGTTCTTTGCATCGCTTATGTAAATTCCGTTAATGCTGTGGTTTGCTCCGTTGAAACTACCGCTGAAGGGAACTTCGGATGTGCCCATGGGAACCCAGGACAAGAACGATTTTTCAAGGGCTTGGTTAACCGAGTCCTTTGCCGTAAGGACGTTCTCGTTTATTGTAATATCTGCTGTAAGTTTTCCACATGCCGGGGCTTCCTGTTCAAAACCGTCAAGGCCATTTACTATGTATGCAAAACCGTAAAGTTCCTGGGCGTTGCTGATTTGGTAACAGCCATTGACCTTCTTCGGCTCCTTGACTTCATACCATTGGGCGTAAAGGCTAACTTCTTCCAAGTTAATGTAGGAAAGATGCTCTATTTGGTCTTTGGGATGGTAGGTTGTTCCTGATCCGTCCTTCTTGGAATTCCATCCTGTAAAAATGTGTTTCTTGCGAATAGGAATTTTTGAACTGAGGGTTGCATTATCTCTGGCCGCAGAGTACGATGTACTGAAATTTTTCATGTCTTCTGAACCATTGACGTCATAAATAATGGTATAGATTATGTTGTCAAAGGTAGTGTTAACGATAGTTTCTGCGTCCTTGATGGTGATGGGGTAGGTGTTGACCGTTGAGCTTGTCTCTACCTTTGTAGTGTCGTCTCCATTGATGACTAATAGACGTTGCAGATAGCGTCCTTTGGAGGGAAGGGCTTTGTAGTATACTGTTGAGCCTGCAGTTGTACGGAGCAGATAGACTTCGCCGCTTTCGTCCGTAAAAGTGACTTCGCCAACGGATGCGGAAAACACTGGGTCGCCCCATTCTTGCTTGATGTGGATTGCGTCTTCTGTTTTGAGTACTCCGACCTTGAATGTGACGTCATCGACGATGTTGACTGCGCAACCGCCACCATCCATACATTTGACGATTGAAGATTTTGAATCGCCTTCAATTGTTATGCTGGACCAGGTATAGTCCGAGGGGGTAAAACAAGACATGCTGTATACAGGAATGTCGTAATGCATTGCTGTGACATCGGATAGTTCACAGTTAATTCCGCTCATCCCGGAATAATCAAATGACACTTGAAAACCGAAAGATGTTGTAGCAAGGAAAAACGCTGCAGCAGCAATGCGCTTTGATATCTTCATTTTAGCTCCTTTTAACCCCGTGGGCAACGTAACGATGCAAATGTAAGAAAATATTGGGGTGTTTTGCCCATTATTTTCCGCTAGGGTGTAGTGAGATTTTTCAAAAAAAACTAATTTCGCAAGTTAGAGATTTATAACCCAACGAAGAATATGAAAGACAACTGCAAAAAGATTCGTGAATTGCTGTCTGCCCAGGCTATGGAATTTGCCTTGGATGAGATGGCTGCAAAAATCGCAAAGATCCATCCTTCCGCAAATGACCTGGTCATCCTCGGTATGGCTAGCCGCGGTATCCCTCTGGCAAAGAAGCTGAAGGAACGCTTGGACGCAAAGTTCGGCGGCTCCGTGGAATTCGGAAGTTTGGATGCAACATTCTACCGCGACGATTTCCATTACCGCAAGCACGTTTCCACCGAGATGCGCATTACTGAAATGCCTGCTTCCGTAGAAGGCAAGACTGTGATCCTGGTAGACGATGTGCTTTACACCGGTCGTTCCACCTTGGCTGCTATGCGAGCCATCCTGGATCTTGGACGTCCCGCAGCTATCCGTCTTTGCGTGTTGGTGGACCGCGGTCACCGTGAACTTCCCATTGCCCCTGACTGCGTGGGTCTGGCTGTTGAAACAGCCCAGAATCAGGAAGTCCGCGTGAAGATTGAACCTATTGATCAAGAAAATTCTGTTACTCTCGTAGAAGTGGAGGCTTAAAGTGAGCGCTTTGCAAATCAAGCATTTGTTCGGGCTCCAGGGCGTGTCCAAGCAGGACATCCGCACTATTTTGGACCATGCAAAACAGTTCCGTGAAATTCTGGAACGCCCGGTAAAGAAGGTTCCTAGCCTTCGCGGCATGACCGTGGTGAACCTGTTCTTCGAAAACAGCACCCGCACCCGCACCAGTTTTGAACTGGCAGAAAAGCGCCTCTCCGCAGACACCGTGAACTTCACAACCGCAAGTTCCAGCGTGAAGAAGGGCGAGACTCTGGTGGATACCCTCCGCAACATCGAGTCCATGAAGATTGATATCGTGGTGGTCCGCCACAAGGGAACTGGCGTTCCCAAGTTCCTGGCTGAACACAGCAACGCCATTGTGGTGAATGCTGGCGACGGCGCCCACGAACATCCTACCCAGGGTCTTCTGGACATGCTCACCATCGAAGAAAAGCTTGGCACTCTCGAAGGCAAGAAGGTGGCGATCATTGGTGACATTCGCCATAGCCGCGTGGCCCGCTCTAACATCTGGGGTATGACTACCATGGGCGCACATGTGACTCTCTGCGGTCCGTCTACCTTGGTTCCCCGCAATACCGAATTGCTCCAGTATCCCGAACTGGCTGGCTCCGTCAGCTGGGAAACCGATGTGAAGAAGGCTGTTCAGGATGCGGACGCTGTAATTGCACTTCGTTTGCAGAATGAACGTATGGACGACGCACTTCTCCCTAGCACCCGCGAATACCGCAACTTCTTTGGCATTACCGAAGAGGTGCTCGCTTGCTGCAAGGACAAGGTCATCATCATGCATCCGGGTCCCATCAACCGCGGCGTGGAACTGGATTCCGATATCGCCGACGGTGAACATTCCGTTATTCTCGATCAGGTGACCAACGGCGTTGCAGTCCGTATGGCAGTTCTCTTCCTTTTGGCTGGAGGTCGCAACAATGAAAATGCTTAATCATCGTGATTATTACACCTGCAGTCAGGTGGTGCTGAAGAACGTTAAGTTCTGGACTGGTTCTAAGTTTGAATCTCGCGATCAGCTTGTCTTGGATAGTCAGAAGGGTTTTGCTGCAGGCGAAGTTTCCGCTTCTGCAAAGGTTGTTGATTGCAAGGGCGCTCTTGTGATGCCCGCTCTCTTTGGCCTTGGCCTTGATTTTAAGGAACCTCTCCGCGATGACGTTTATACTTTCGCAGACGGTTTTGATGCAATGCGTAAGGGTGGTTTCTACGGCGGCCTTTATGAAAGCTCCGCAAATCCCATTGATGACGCAGACAAGTTTACCGCCATGGTAAATCGCTTTGACATTGGCGGTAAGGATCAGTGCTGCGCAAATGATTTTGATGTGAAGTTCCTGGGGGCCTATAGTAAGGGCTTTGGTACTGACAGTCTAGCCGAAATGATGGAGTTAGCTGAAGCAGGCGTGGCTGGCTTTGGTGATGGCAATGGCGCCATTCCTCATTCACGATTCCTCCGTCTCGCCATGGAATATGGCAAGATGACTGGCAAGCGTTTCTTCTTCCTGCCTATGGACAAGACTCTCCGTAAGAGTGGCTGTGTTCATGAAGGTGCTTATTCCGATATGCTGGGGATGAAGGGCATTCCTCGCATTGCTGAAACGATTGCGGCCTTTACCGTTCTTGAAGCAGCCCGCTTCCTTCAGGTGCCCGTGCATTTCAAGCAGGTAACCTGTGGCGAAACTTTGGACTTGATCCGCAATGCCCGTAAGAACGGCATGGACGTTACCTGCGACGTTGGCATCTACCACCTGCTGTTCGACGATTCCTGCCTGGAACTTCTGGATTCTGCTTATCACGTTCTGCCGCCGTTCCGTTCCGCAAAGGATAGGGAAGCCCTTTGGGCTGGCATTGTAGACGGTACAGTAAATGCCATTAGCATGAACCACACCCCGGTGCTCCGTCAGGATGCCGATGTGAACTTCGAAGATTCCGTTCCTGGAGCATTGTCCCTGGAAATTGCTCTCCCTGCAATTTGGAACAAACTTGTGGAACGTGTTGGTGAAGCTCGTGCGATCGAACTGCTTTCTACCGCTCCCGCTAATTTGGTTGAAGCGGAACCTGCCTATGAAGTCGGCTCTGATAAGCAAGCAAATGTGGTTGTCCTGGATGCATCCAAATCTCATGTGGTTTGCCGCAAGGATTTCTCGGGCCATGTCTGCAATACCCCGTTGATGGGTCAGGAACTTTCCTCCTCTATCGTGGGTACGTTCATCAATGGAGTCTGGACGGAGTTCTAGCCTATGATTCCTGATCCGCTTCAATTAGTCTGGATTGCGTTCTTTGTAATCTCGTTTCTCGTGCTGTTGGTGCTTATTGAAATTCACCGCATTAACTATAAGCGCGAGAATGACGAGATGTTCGGAACGGAAGCCTTCGAAGATAAGGTGAGGGCTTTCTTGTTCACGGACAAGGAACGCAGGACTCTTGAAAAGATGATCAGAGCGTCATCCTTTGAAAACAAGGACGCTGTCATTAATTCTTCCAGTCACTTTGAAAAGGCCGTAACAAATTTTTACGATTTTCGTGATGTATTCACCGTTCGTGACGAAACCGTTGAGGCGGTAGAAAGTATCCGCAACAAGATGGACTTTACCGCGAGCAATCCCTTGACGGAAGTGTGTTCGACAAGGCAGTTTAATGTGGGGGACCGTATCGACCTGTTCTTGGACGAAGGCAGAGTCTTTAAGCATTCTGAGATCGTATGGCGTACGGAAAAGGAATGGGCTATCTCTTATGATGGATCCTGTGGACCTGCTAATTTCTTTATTGAGAAGGAGGTGCTGGTCCGCTGGACTCGTCCCGGTGATGCAGTTTATTCGACTCCACTTACTGTTCGTTCCTGTACCGGCGATTCTCTTGTTCTTCCTCATTCTGCGGAACTGGATAAGCGTCAGCTCCGTCGTTGGGTTCGTGAACAGGTGTCTTTTCCGGTAAAGGCGGCATTCCCCGATGGAGGTGTTATTGGCGGTGCCTTGATAGATCTTTCTGCAGGCGGTATTATGATTGGCTTGCCTGTAGTCTGTGAGCCAGGACAGCACCTGCATATCGAATTTGAATTGCCCAGCTTTGGTATGGAAAACGTGGAAATTGAAATCCTGCGTAATCTTGGACAGAAAAGCAAGGAATATCCAGATTTTTACTGCCTGACCGCTTCCTTTACGGGTAAGTTTGGCTGGACTCAGGAACGTGTGCTTCAGTATCTTTTTGAGGTCAGTAAGGAACGAAAGAACAAAGAAATCCAGGAAAAAAAGGAAAAAGTGAGCTAACTAGTTCATTTTCAACGAGTTAGAGTTGATTCTCGCTTGACATTTGACTTTTATAAAGGTAGAATTTAGGTGTAATGTTTTCCAATCGGAGTTTATTTTGGCTTTAGGATTGATTGCGAAAATTCGTGGCGAACGCGAGACCGTCGGCATTGATGTTGGACACTACAGCATCAAGCTTGTCAAGGTGTTGCATAATTCCCGCGGTGGAAGGATTGTGGTAGATGCCGACCTGGAAAAGGTTCCGGATGGTGCTGTCGTCAATGGAGAAATCCAGACTGGCGATGGCGAAGGTGCCGAAGGTGAAGGCGGCAAGACCGAAAAGAGCGGTGCAGAACTCCTGGCCGATGCTTTGAATAAGCTCCTTTTGAGACATCCTGTGGATGATTCCTGTGATGTCGTTATTTCTGTAAACTGTGGTGCTGGTGCTGGTGGTGTCCTTGTGGACCGACTGGCTGTGAAGGTCCCCAAAAACGGCAACGAGGCCGCAATTATCCTTCAGACCGCCCAGTCCCGTCCGCCCTTTGATGATACGGACAACGTGGTGGACTTTGAAGTTGTCTCTCGCGAAAATGAAGATGTCAAGGTCAATGTGGTGGCTGCAAAGAGTGGCCTGCTGGAATCCTGGGCGCAGTTCTTCATTCGTCGTGGCGTCCGTCCGTCGGCGGTGGATGTAGATATTTTTGGTCTTGTAAATGCATTCTTTGCAACAGCAAAGGAAGACGATCTGAGTGCAACAACCGCCATTTTCAATATTGGCGAAAAGAAGATGAGTGTTGCTTTCATGCAGGATGGCAAGTTCCATTCCATGCGAGCCATGACTGGTGGTTCGTTGGATATGGTCATTCGTAAGACCTGCTCCAACTTGGAAATTAGTGCCGATAAATGTCACGAAATTTTTGATACAGGTGACATGGCTGTGGTGGATGGATTCTCTGAATCCGAAGTGGAAGCTGTCCTGAAGGATGCTTACGAAGATCTCATGGCCCAGATCGATTTCGGTATCCGTTATTTCTCTTCTGCAGAAGATACCAAGTCTTTGAACCGCATTCTTTTGGGCGGTGGTGGCGCTGCTATCCCTGGCCTTAAGGAATTTATTGCTGAACGTACTGGTCTGGAAGTTGAAACCGTCAATCCTTTCAGCCTTGTGGAATGTGATGCAAAGGTCTTGGGTGCAAATGGAATCTCTGTAGCCCTGTCCAACATCTACGCCCCGGCTCTGGGACTTGCATTGAGGAAATTCTAATGGCTGCTAAGAAAAAGACTACTCAGAGAAGCGCCCTTGCGATTTCCATCAACCTCTTGCCTACGGAATTCCGTAAGAAGCAGAAGGATTTCTCCTGGGTAACTGATCGCCGTACCATTTGGCCGACGCTTGCTCTTATTGCGGCAATCGTCTGTGCTTCAATGGTGTTTAGTTACATTGACGAAACCATTAACGGCTTGACTTCTGAACTTGAACGTGTTCGTTCCGAAGTGGAAAAACAACGCCCCTTGCTTACCAAGATTGATGACCTGGAAAAGAAGCAGGGTGTGGTCAATACCAAGATTAACTCCCTGAAGTCCATTCAGGTGAGCAAGAAAAGATGGGTGATGTTGTTCGAAAACATCTCCTCCGTCCTTCCGCCTAACATGTGGATTACCAGCATTAACCAGATCGGTAATATGGACCTGGAAATGAAGGGAACCACTTTTGACTTCTCCGAAGTGGCCGAATATATGGTCAAGTTGGAAAAGCAGGTTAGTGTGCAGAACGTTTCCCTGGTGACAATCTCCACGACTAAGGTCGATGGGGAAGAAGCCTATAGTTTCACCATCAAGATGGTTATGAACCAAGACCTTGGGGAGAAATGATTATGGGTAAGATAGACTTTAAAGACAAAAAGACCATATACGCCCTTGTCATTGTGGCTATTATCGCTCTTGGCGCCTACTACATGTGGGATTATGTTTGGAATCCGTTTGATGCACAGCGTGCATCTCTCGAATCCGATTTGCGTTCTACACAGGCTGAACTGGACAAGATCAATTCCAAGAAGCATCGAGTTCAGGAACTGGAAATGCAGTTGGTCCAGGCTGAAAAAGATTTCGAAAAACTGAAAGAAATGTTCCCGGAAGAAGAAAAGGTTCCTCTGCGCCTGCAGGACCTGTATTCTGTGCTTCGTAGCTCCGGCGTTCAGATTCAGAAGTTCAACCCGGAAGGTCGTTCCGAACGTGAACATTACATTGAGAACCGCTACTCTATTGCGGTTAACTCTGGTTACCACATGCTGGGATACCTGTTTGCCGAAATCGCAAACTTCAATTATCCTACCGCAATCAGTAACTTGAAACTGAATCGTTATTCTGGTATCGCCAACGAAATCCAGAAGGCTGAAACTCATGGTTGGACTCCGATTACCATGTCTGTGTCTTTCAACCTGACTACTTACACATCCAAGAAGGTAGGCAAGTAATGAAGCTAAAGTTCCTTCTTATTTTCATGATCGCTGCGGTGTCTAGCTATGCAGCCCAGATTAAGGATGTGAAATTTACCTGCGACAACAAGGGCTGCCGTATGGCTTTTGCCTTTGCTTCTGAAAAGGATTTGCCTACTTTCTTCCAGAAGTATGATGCCAAGAATGGTAAACTGACACTTGCTTTCTCTGAATCTTCCTTTGCTCTGGGCGAAGGTAACTTCGATATTGAAAATGGTTCCAAGTTCGTTCGTGCTATGCGTGTCTATCACGAAACGTTCCGTGGCTCCAGTTTCTTGAAATTCGAAATGGATGTGGGCGCTGCTATCAATTCCGATAAGAATGCCATTTCCATGAACAAGTCTGATTTCGTGCTTTCCTTTAAGTCTAAGGGCGGCAAGTCCTGGACGATGTCCAAGATCTTTGCTGACCGTAAGAAGGCTGCTGATAAGCAGGCTGCTCTTGACAAGAAGGCCGCCGAAAAGCAGGCTGCTCTTGACAAGAAGGCCGCAGCAAAGGCTGCCGCTGAAGAAAAGAAGCGTTTAGCCGAAGAGAAAAAGGCTGCCGAAAAGCAGGCTGCTCTTGACAAGAAGGCTGCAGAGAAGGCCGCTCTCGAAGAAAAGAAGCGTTTAGCCGAAGAAAAGAAGGCTGCTGAAAAGGCTGCCGCTGAAGAAGAAAAGCGTATTGCAGAAATGCAGAAACAGCTCGATAAGGCTATGAAGGAAGGCGGTGCATCCGCTCTGCTTCCGGGCATTAAGGAAATGACGGTCCTGATAGGTTCCGGTATGGAACAGTTCCGTATCGTTACCGAAATCCCGATTTCCTTGAGCAATGTTTCTGGACCGGATAAGTCTTCTGCAATTACCATTGGTATTGAAGGTCCTAAGAAGTCTCCGTTGTTCAAGATTGGTGCTGGATCCCTGGTGAAGGCTGTGACTTGGACTTCCAACGGTATTCGTCTCCAGCTTCAGACTGGCGTGAATCCGGTGATGCTTGTCCAGGAAGGTGCCTTGATTCTTCAGGTTGCTGAAACAGCGATCAAGAAGGATGGTTTTATTTTCTGGTCCGCTCAGCCTAAGGGAATCTTTTCGAGAGACTGGATGAAGTCTGCCGAAGAAAAACCCGATTTTAATGCATTCGTGAAGAAGTGGGAAAGCGAAAGCAAGAAGATTGTTTCTAGCTCTCAGTCCTTCCACCTTCGTCCTGTAATTCGTGAACTGATTGTTGTTGCCGATGAAATTGAATTCTACGCAGCACCGAACGAAAATGCCCAGGTGCTTCAGCGTCTTGTCTTTGGCGACCGTCTGGTAAGCCTTGATATTAATGGTCTCTATCGCAAGGTTCAGACCGGCAATCGCATTGGTTACGTGAACAAACGTGCTGTTAGCTTCTTTGATGAACTTTCCTCCGTACAGGCTGAACGCCTGAAACAGGTCGATAAGGAACGTGGTACGGAAAGCGGTTCTGCCGTTGCTGTTGCCGGTAGCCAGCTCGATGCCTTGTACGAAGATCGCGTCACTTACAGTTCCTTCGGTCGCCGTGACCCGTTCGTCAACATCAAGGGTCTTGTTGAAGAAGGCATTAATGTGGACCAGGTAGAACTGATGGGTATCATTTGGGAATCCGAAGTTCCTATGGCTATCCTGGTCGAATCCAAGGATCCTTCCGTTTCCTATACGGTTAAGGAAGGTGATAAGATCCTGAATGGTAAAGTTCTTAAAATTACACAAACTGACGTACTCTTCCTGATTCAAGAATTTGGTGTGAGCCGTCGCTACTCCATGGGCCTGCCCGATAAGTTTGGGGGTAACAAGTAATGAAAAATATGACTAAAATCCTAACTGTACTTCTTCTGGTATTTGGCATTGCCTTTGCCTGGAGTGCCCCTGCCGAGGGATCTGTTGCTCCCAACAAGAAATTGTATGATTTCAACTTCGTGAATATGGACTACGAAGCCGTATTCCGTTCCGTGTCCGTGATTGCTGGCGTGGATATTTTGCTTGCTCCCGATGTGAAGGGCAAAATGACTCTTCGTGTCACCAAGAAGACATGGCAAGAAACCATGGATATTATCTGTAGCATGAATGACCTGACTTGGGTGATTCAGGACAAGTACATTACCATTCAGCGTCAGGCTACTTACCAGGCAAAGCAGAAGAAGATTGCCGACGAAGAAGCCCAGGCCGAAAACAACGCCCCGCTGGTTCGTAAGAACTTCCAGGTCCACCATGCTAAGGCTGATGAACTGGTGAAGGTTCTGGAAAGCATGAAGTCTGGCCGTGGTAAGATCACTACCGTGGAACGTACCAACTCCATCATTGTCTATGATACTGATTCTAAGATCGAACAGATGGAAAAGGCTCTTCAGGAACTTGATGTCGAAACTCTGCAGATTATGATTACTGCAAAGCTTGTGGTTGTAAATAGCGAACGTGCTCGCGAACTGGGTGTTGACTGGAGTGCTTCCATGGGTACTTCTACTCTTACTCCGGGTACTGCTGGCGGTGGCGTAGGTGGTGCAGGCGCTTCTCGTACCAGTGCTGCCATTCAGTCCTATCCCCATGGTGGCGCAACACCTGCTGTTAGCGGTGCTACTTCTGCTATTTCTGCAAGTCTTTTGGATAACAACCTCCAGATTGCAATTAGCAACCTGATGGGTGATGCTTCTACTGAAGTTCTCGCAAGTCCCCAGGTTTCCACTCTGGATAACACTGAAGCCAAGGTGTTCATGGGTGACAAGGTTTCTATTCGTGTGATTGACGATAGTGGTGAATCCTCTACTCAGATGGTGGAAACCGGTATTAAGCTGACTGTTACTCCCCATGTTTCTGGTGACAACCGCATCTTGCTGGATCTCCATCCGGAAAACAACTCCTATGACTACGACTCCAAGGGTGAAATCGTGATTTCTACTCAGGAAGCTCAAACAAAGGTCGTTGTGGCTGATGGTGAAACTGTTGTAATCGGTGGTCTGACTCGTAACGAAACTCAGGAATCTGAAAGTGGTATTCCTTTCCTGAAGGATATCCCGCTGTTGGGCAACCTCTTCAAGTACACTCGTAAGTCTGTTGTGAAGAAGGATCTGGTAATCTTCGTTACTCCGCGCATTATTCGCAACTACATCGGTAACGTGGACATTTCCGAACCTACTCGTGAACAGTCTTCTAATAGCGCTCCTGAAGCAAAGAAGGTTGAACCGGAAGCTGTACCTGTCCAGTCCGCTCCTGCAGAAGAACCTGCTGCCCAGCCGGCTGAACCTGCTTACGAAGAACCTGTTGCCGAAGAACCTGCTTACTCTGCTCCTGCTGAAGAAGCTCCTGCCGCTCCTCCCGTACCGGAAACAGAAAGCAGCGAAGATGACGAATGGTAATCTTCTAGGAAAACGAAATTTTAAAAGACCTTGCCTAAGTGGCGAGGCCTTTTTTTATGAAAAAAATGTGATGGATTAAAAAGAGGGGGCGTTGTGACTAGCGGACTACCAGAGCCGCAAGAGCCAGTTCCTGGCTAGTGACACTCCAGGAGGAACTCTTGAATTCGTAGTTTAAGTCGGCGAGTCTGCGGATTACGCGGCAGAGTACGGGAGTTGGCCATAGAGTGCAGCACTTGGCAGCATTGCCTTGCTTGCAAAATAGGAAATAGTTTTTGCCAATCTTTTGACAGGCTTCCTCGGCCCCCATTCCCTTTGAGGTCAGAGACTTGAAGTTCAGCAGATCTACAGCATGGTTGTAGAGAGCGTTGGTCAAGGAAATTGCTTCGCCGCCTCCATAGAGAATGTTATGAAGGATACGAGTGTAGGTATTTGCGTCTCGCATACCGAAGGAATTGCAAATTTCGTAAGGCGGAATTTCTCGCTGAGGAACCACCAGGGATTTTACCAGTTCTGCGGTAATTTTAGTGCACTGGGGATTGTAGAGAATGACCTTCTCGATTTCCTCGGCGACCAGACGGGTGTTGGTGCCTATAGCATCTGCCAGATAGAAACTAGCTTCAGCTTCGATTGCCTTATGGAAGTGTGTGGGAACCATGGCCGAAATCCAGTCCGCCATCTTGTAGGACTTGGGCTCTTCACACTTTTCGATTTTACCAACCTTGGCAATGACTTTGTACAATTCGGAGGTTGCACGAAGTTCGTCAAATTCCAGCAGTAACTTGCAATCGGGGGCGTCCTTGAGCCAGCGGGCAAGGGCCTTGGCTTCGTCCGCCTTGATTGCTTCCGCCTTATGGACTACGACCACCTGTTCCGGTGCGAACATGGATACCGAACCGCAGCTTTCCATGATGAAACCTGCGATGGACGGAATGTTCGTATCACTGGCAAAGACCACCTGCTTGGACAGCGGGTCGTCAATACGGTCCCCTAAGGAATCTTTCAGGAACTTTTCAGTGATCCTGTCCTTGGTGAACTGGTCTTTGCCAACGGTGGCGATGATCATAGGGATTTACTTGAAGTCGATGATTTCGAACTTGTTCTTACCACGGGGAGTAACAACTTCTACGATATCACCACGCTTCTTGCCCATGAATGCCGCACCCATGGGGCTCTTGAAGCTGATCTTGCCGTTCATGGGATCCACACCTTCGGGGCTCACCAGCTGGTAAGCAACTTCCTTCTTGGAGGCCAGGTTCTTTGCAGTAACGGTGGCTCCAAAACGGACTGTGTCGGAATTTGCGTCAAATTCAACGATGACAGCGTTGGAAATCTGGTCTTCTAGCTTGGGAAGTTCCAAATCGATGTGTGCCAGCATTTCCTTGGCGGCATGATATTCTGCGTTTTCGCTCAGGTCGCCTTGCTTGCGGGCTTCTTCCATTTCGTCGACAACACGGGGACGTTCAATCTTCTTAAGGAAATTGTAACGTTCAACCAGCTTGTCGTAAGTTTCTTGAGTACAGGGTGTTTTTGCCATATCCTCAAATTAGAATTTTTTTGGTGGACAAATTCAAGAATAGCGTGCCGTAGACGCTTTTTTTGTTATAATTTAATGCGTAGAAAACAATAGGAGATTCTATGTACACTGTGTTGGAAAAAGGCGGCGTCTGCTCCCCGAAGGGCTTTACCGCTTGTGGTATTTGCGCCGGCATTAAGGCTAGTGGCAATGCTGATATGGCTTTGCTCAAGAGTGAAAAGGCCGCCCGCTGCTTTGCTGTTTTTACAACCAATAAGGTAAAGGCCGCTCCGGTTATTTACGATAAGGCTGCCTTGGAACATGCTCACTTCGCAACTGCAGTTGTGGTGAACAGCGGTAATGCCAACGCCTGTACCGGCGAACAGGGTCTTGCCGATGCAGAACGCATGGCTACCCTTACTGAAGAAGCCCTGGGACTTACCCCGAAGAGCGTCCTGGTTTGCAGCACTGGTGTGATTGGCCATCTGATGCCCATGGACAAGATTGAAGCTGGCATTCCCAAGCTGGTCGAAAAGCTCCGTGCAGATGCTTCCGAAGAATTTGGTCGTGCAATTCTTACTACCGACCTTGCTCTGAAGTCGCATGCTGTTGAGATTCAGACTGAAAAGGGCGTTGTTACCATTGGTGGCGCCTGCAAGGGTAGTGGCATGATTCATCCCAACATGGCTACCATGCTGGCTTTCATTACTACTGACTTGGCTTTGCCCATCGACTTCTTTGCCGAATTCCGTGCAAACATTGCAGACTCCTTCAACGCCATTACCGTTGATGGTGATACCAGCACTAACGACACTTGCATTATGCTGGCTAACGGCATGAGTGGTATCAAGTACGAAGATCTTACCTTGTCTGAACAGGGCGAATTCCGTGCTGCTCTCGCTTTGATTATGCAGAGCCTCGCTAAGGATATCGTTCGTGACGGTGAAGGTGCTACCAAGCTGATTGAACTGCGTATTGAAAAGGCTGAAAGCCATGAAGAAGCTTTGAAGATGGCTCGCTTCATCGGTACTAGCAACCTGGCCAAGTGTGCTATGTTTGGTGAAGATCCTAACTGGGGACGTATCCTGAGTTCCGCTGGTTCTAGTGGCTGCAATATGATTGCAGAACATACGGACCTGTATTTCGGTGACGTCCAGGTTCTGGATGGCGGCCGTCCGGTAATCCTTTCCAAGGAAAAGCAGGATGCCCTTCATGCTGTTGTTCGCCAGCGTGAATACAAGGTGACTCTAGTTCTGAACATTGGTCATGCAAGCGCTAGCGCATTTACTTGCGACTTGAGCTATGACTATGTGAAGATCAACGCTGAGTATACAACGTAATTGTTAAAAGGTTTGCAAAAAAGACCGCGGGTTTAACCGAGGTCTTTTTTTTTGCTGATGCCGAAACGAGTTCGGCATGACTTGGGGTTAATCCTTCAGGCAGCGGAGGCTTGCTCCGTGTTCGGGATTGAACTTCTCGAACTTGACTGTGTTCTTGTCGTAGAAGAAGACGAGTACTTCGCCTTCGGCAGTCCAGAGGTAGGCCTTCTTGCCTGCTTCGTCAAACTTTCTGTCCTTGAGGGCAACGTCGCTTTTGGCGAAATGCGCACCGCCTGCCTTGACGCCAAATCCAAAGTCGTCCTTGCCGTTGCCGAACTGGAGGGAATTCTTCAGCGGATCCCAGCCAAAGCCTGCTTTCAGCTTGATGCCGGGCTTGTCTCCTACGAAGTTAAGAAGGGTTTGCCATTCTGCCTTGGAGGGCATGTGGAATCCTTCCATACAGGCTTTCTGGGCGTTTTCAAAATTGTACAGACGTCCCCAGTTGTTGCACTGCTGGCAGAGGGAACCATTGGCAGTTGCGAAGTTCAGGTTCTCTGCGATCCAGAGCTGGTCTCCAATGCGAATCCATTCGTAAGCGTAATTGTCACGGGGATCCTTGTAACCACCGCTTGTTGCAGGTTCGCCACTTTCGTCGAAGTATTCACCGAAGGCGGACTGTTTATTTTGCTTGTAGGGAACCTTGGAGGCAACCTTGCCGTTCTTGTGGTAACGGATGATCGTTCCTTCCATCAGACCGTTTTCGTAGTTGATTTCGGATTCAGGAGTGCCGTCCTTATAGAATTCCTTGGTGAGGCCCTGTCTACGATCGTTGACGTAGTTTGTCTCGCGTTTGAGAGTGCCGTTGTCGTAGTATTCCTTCTCGATACCGTTCTTCTGGTTGTCCACATAGGTGGTCTCGAAACGGATATTTCCGTTGGGATACTTTTCAGTGCGGATGTCTTCGCAGCCGCAGAACAATAGGGTAGACAGCACTGCCCCGGCGACAAGATGAATTTTTTTCATAGGTTCTAAAAAATACTAGAAGGTGATTTTTCCGGCGGTGGCCAAAAGACCAATCATGTACAGCATGCCGTCGTAGTAGCGCCACAGACGGTTCGGTACAGAAAGTCCTGCCAGGTGTTTTACGAAAGGTTTGATGAGTGAATCTCCAGGAGTAAGGACCTGGGTTGCCGCTGCGTTCATGGCGATGAGACCAGGTGTTGCCTCACGACCCTGTCTGGGGTAGGGTCCTCCATCTACGGCATAATCGGACAAATAGGGACGGCGGCTTTCGAAGAAGAACAACAGACGTTCACAAATCGCTTTTTCACTTTCGTCACCACGGAACAGTGCGTAGTCCAGGCTCAAGTTCATCGCCACGCGCCAGGCGTCTCCGCTGAAGTTGTCGCTTTCCTTGTTCCATTCCATGCGCTTGGGGGTTCCGTCAAATTCGGAATAGTCACTGCAGAGGCCTGTTTCGAAGTGGGCTGCCCTGTTCAGATACTTGATGCTATTTTCTGCGATGGTAATCCAGGATTCGTCGCCGGTGGCTTCCGCGAAGGCACGGTAAAAGGCGATGGTGTGGTAACTAGGGTCGGTGTAGTCATTGCCCTTGACAGGAGAGAAACGGACTGCCAAACGTTCCGGATCCATAATGGCTCCTACCAGTTCGTTTTCGGGCTTGTGACGCATGAGGTTAATGAGCTCGATCGCTTCCTGCTTCAAGTCGGGGCGGCCGAATTTTTCTGCAGCGATCAGGAGGGCGATGGCAAAATATTCTTCCCCGTCGGGGGCTGCACCGGGATCCATCTTGGAGAAGTCTTCGGTGGAAACCTGCCAGGCGAAGTATCCTTGATGGGGACCGTCATTATTGCGGAGAAAACGCTTGGAAAAATTCCAGAGTTTATCAAATTGCTTTTCGTGGCCTGTGAGCGCGGTAATGTACATGCCGTAGCTCATGCCTTCGGAACGGATGTCGTCGTGACCGATATCTACGATGTAGGACATGTCGTCGGAGGCGTCAAAACAGACTCGGTCGTCGATGGGGTCCCCTTCAAAAAGCTTGTTGTAGCCGTTTTGGATGAGCTGGTTTGCAAAGTTGGGACCATATCCAACTTCGACGAAAAGGTCTCGCGGTTTATAACGTTCCATAGAATTACCTCAATCTATGTCCAAACAACTTCCTTTTTTTAAGATAACTTTTTTCGTATCTTTGTAATGAGGTTTTTATGAATGATATGTTGATTTTAGGTTATGGTCCCGCAGGTGTTTCCGCTGCCCTGTATGGCTTGCGCGCTGGTTTGAAGGTTACCCTGATTGGAAAGGATGGCGGGGCCTTGCAAAAAGCGCATCTTATTGAAAACTACTATGGCCTGGAATCCCCCCTGACGGGTACGGAATTGCTGGAAGTGGGTAAAAAGCAGGCTCTGAAGCTGGGAGCCCAGATCGTGGATGATGAAGTAACGGACCTGATGTTTGATGGTTCTGGCTTTGTTGCCACTGGCTTGAAGGGCGTGTACCGCGGAAAGACCTGCATTATGGCGACGGGATCTGCCCGCAAAAAGCAACCTCTTGCAGGAATGGCGGAAATGGAAGGCCATGGGGTGAGCTACTGCGCTGTGTGTGATGCCTTCTTCTATCGCGGAAAGAATGTGGCGGTGATGGGTAGTGGTGAATACGCCCTTCACGAGGCGACCGAACTTTTGCAGGTGGTGGGGAGTGTGACCTTGTTGACGAATGGGGCGCCTCTTACCGCAACTTTCCCGGATAGCATTAAAATTGAAGAACGTAAGTTAAAAGGATTGGTGGGCGAGGGCTCTTTTAAGGGCGTTCAGTTTGAAGATGAAACTGAACAGAATTTTGATGGACTCTTCGTGGCCCTTGGCAGTGCCAATGCTACGGATCTCGCCTTGAAGGCGGGTGCCGCCTTTGACCAGGGAAAGTTGGTTCTGGATGAGGACTTGCAGTCTACCATCCCGGGACTCTATGCGGCTGGTGACTGTACTGGCGGAATTCTCCAGATTGCCGTTGCGGTGGGGGAAGGCGCCCGGGCGGGACTTGCTGCAATCAAGTACCTGAGAGAACATAGATAGTTCTGTTTGTCTATGCGGCGCATTACTCTCCTGACTAATCCGGATATATGCAATTTGAAATGTCCCCTCTGTTTTTTGCAACAGCGGGGGCGTTCCTTCGGTATGGGGGAGATGCCCTTTGAGACGGCGGTCGCTGCAATTCAGGAATACGAAGATGGTCTTGAAGAGGTTATTCCCTCCACTATGGGGGAGCCTTTACTTTATTCTAATTTTAGTCGGCTGCTTGATTTTTGCAGCGATAGGCGAATCCTCCTGAACTTGACCACCAACGGAACTTTTCCTGGAATGTGGGGGAAGCCCGCGGGGTATGAAAAGTTGCTGAGAGCCTGTAGTGATATAAAAATCAGCGGGCTGGCTTTTGAATGTGGCGATGTTCAGGGAGCGGCCTTTGACGAACGGACCTGGAAAGAAAATGTGGAACGTTTACTGGAGTGTCGCCTGCAGTTGGTGCGTGAGGGTGAAACCAGGCTTTCTACGGTTTCCCTGCAGATGACCTTGCATCGAAAGAATGCCTGCCGTGCCGAGGAAATTTTGCGGTGGGCGGAGGCGGTGGGCGTGCATCGCATCAAATGGAATCCGGTTGTATTCCTGAGTGTGGCGGATCGCCGGCTGGTGGCGGAATATGGCCTGGAAAAGTTTGACCTTGAGGAACTGCGGGGGCGACTAGTCTCGACGAAACTAAAATGCGGGGGCAGCCTATTCTTTGAAAAAAAACTCGCCGGATGTGGGACTGCTGAAAAGGAAAAAATTTCCGAGTGTGCCTTCCGGGATGAAATCTGGATTTTGCCGGACGGGTCGGAACAGAACTGCCCTAATCCGGAAAGACGCTTTGGTAATCCCGAATCGGAACGTGCCCAGTGCGAAAACTGCGTGATGCGTGGTTAAATTACGAGCGGATTACATCCAGAATCGTCAAAATATCGTTTTCAACCTTGAATTTAATTTCATATCCGGCGAATCCGAATCCGTAAATTCGATCCGGATTTTTTTGATAGGCAGGTCTTGGATCCTCGGCGAGAATTTCGATGAGGGTATCCAGTTTTTCCGAGGGGAATTTCTTTTTTAATTCTTCCGGAAATTCCACCTTGACACTTTTTTTCAGAACTTCGTGGGCAAAACCTCCGGCAGCATTTTCAATGCAGTCGGCATAGGGGAGGTATGGCTTCACGTCCACGATGGGTGTGCCATCCATCAGATCGGCGCCGCTGACGATGATTTCGGGACCGGAGTAATCCCCATCAGTAATGTTCAGGTGGATTTCCTCGATTTTTACGCAGCTCATGGCAAGCGGGTTTGGCCTGAAGCTGCTTCGGGTTGCAAAAACTCCAAGACGTTTGTTGCCTCCCAAACGGGGTGGGCGCACCGTGGGACTCCAGCGGTTTTCTCCGTTTTCATCGGTTCTTACATTTTCTGAAAATATCCAGAGGATCCACAAGTGGCTGAAACCTTCAAGGCCCCGCAATGCGTCTGCAATCCTGTATTCAGGCTCGAAACGGATGGCGGAACGCAACTCTTTCAGGAGACCGCTTTGGCGGGGAATGCCGAACTTGTCGGGAAAATCGCTTTTGATTTTTGCGATGACCTTGAAATTGTATTCAGAGGGATTTGTCATGGACGGGAAATTAGAAAAAATTTCTATCTTGCCTTTTGGAATTTTTAACACTGGCAAGTTCTTTAACTTGCCGTAACCATGAAGAGGAACGAATGACTGTTGTAGTCTTTATTCTTTACTTGCTGATGATGCTGGGCATTGGTGCCTACTTCTCCAAGAAAGCAAATAGCCTCAACGCCTACTACCTGGGCGACCGTGGCATGAATAAGTGGGTGGTGGCTATGTCCGCCCAGGCTTCCGATATGAGTGGCTGGATGCTCATGGGTCTTCCCGGTGCAATCTACCTCAGCGGCTTTTCCGAAGCTTGGATTGGTATCGGTCTTGTGATCGGTACCTACTTCAACTGGAAGATTGTGGGCCGTCGTCTCCGTAAGTATTCTCATTTCTGCGGTGACTCCATTACCTTGCCGGACTTCCTTTCCAACCGTTTCCGCGACCAGAAGGGTGTTATCCGCGTCATCGCTTCCTTCTTTATTTTGGCATTCTTCCTGTTCTATACTGTGTCCGGCTTTGTGGCTTCCGCTAAGCTTTTCGGTACTATTTTTGGTCTGGATTATACCACCGGTCTTATTATCGGTGCTGTGGTTGTAGTGAGCTATACCTTCATGGGCGGCTTCTTCGCTGTTTGCTGGACCGACTTTATCCAGGCTTCCATGATGCTCATTGCGGTTCTTGTGATTCCTACCATCATCTGCGTTTCCGGTGGTGGCTTCGCCGCTACCATGGATGCTGTGAACGGTCAGAATCCCTACCTCATGAGTCTCTTCACTAACGCTTCCTCTGGTAAGGCAATCGGCTTTATTTCCCTGATTTCCAGCCTTGCCTGGGGTCTGGGCTACTTCGGTATGCCTCATATCCTGGTTCGCTTCATGTCTATCAAGAATGCTGAAGAAATCAAACATTCCCGCCGCATCGCCATGACTTGGGTGATTATTTGCCTTGGGGCTGTGATCATGATTGGTCTTTTGGGTAATTATTACGTTGCTGCCAATGGTCTCACTGTTGCTGACCCGGAACGAATCTTCATGGTTCTCTGCCAGGCACTTTGCCATCCGGCAATCGCCTCTATCCTCATGGCTGCAATTCTTGCTGCCATCATGAGTACTGCTGACTCCCAGCTCCTGGTTTCTGCATCCGCTTTCAGTAACGACATGTACAAGCACCTCTTCCGCAAGAATGCTTCCAACAAGGAACTCATGTGGGTGAGCCGCATTGTGGTGGCTGTCATCGCTGTTATCGCAGTTCTCGTTGCTCTCCAGGGTGCACCTTCCGCTGATGGTGTTGCCAAGGAAGGCAAGAGCTTCCTGGATGTGGTCATGAGCTTGGTAAGTTTTGCCTGGGGTGGCTTTGGTGCTACCTTTGGTCCGCTGGTTCTGTTGGCTCTTTTCTGGAAGCGAACCACTCTGCCTGCTGCCGTTGCTGGTATGCTGGTGGGCGGTATCACCACTTTCGTCTGGAAGTTCTACCTCTCCGGCCTTAGCGGTGAAATCTTCCAGATTTACGAACTGGTTCCGGGCTTTGTCCTTAGTATGGTCACCATCATTGTGGTGAGCCTCCTGACCAAGCAGCCCAGCAAGGAAATTCAGGACGAATTTGACGCTGTGGAACACACTCGTCTTTCTGACATGAAGCTTTAATAGAGGCTTTATAAAGAGTATGGAAGCCCCGGCCTAGTGGTCGGGGCTTCCTTTTTTTCCTATTTTTTGGCCATGACTAGATTTTCTGAATTTCCGTATGTTGCCGACCGCTTCAACGCTGTCCGCAGGGAAACTGTACAGGTTCGCGTAGGCGACGCATTGATCGGGGGCGGTGCCCCCATTTTAGTTCAGTCCATGACCACCACCAAGCCCAAGGACGTGGAAAAGACTGTCCAGGAAACCTTGGATCTTGCTAAGGTGGGCTGTGGCCTGGTTCGTATTACTGCTCCGACTTTGGCCGATGCTCAGGGTCTGGAAGAAGTAATGAAGCGTATTCGCGCAGCTGGTTGCAAGGTGCCGGTTTCTGCCGACATTCACTTCCAGCCTAAGGCTGCTTTTGAAGCTCTCAAGTGGGTAGAAAAGGTCCGCATTAATCCGGGTAATTTCGTTGATACTGGTATCCTGACTTTGGAAAATCAGACCGACGCCATGTTCGAAGAAGGCAAGGTGAAGGTGGCTGAACAGTTCACTCCCTTCGTGCAGGAAGCGAAGCGCCTAGGTCGTGTGATCCGCATTGGCGTGAACCACGGTTCTCTTTCCGCCCGTATGATTTACCGCTATGGCGACACTGTGGAAGGCATGGTGGAATCCGTCATGGAATATCTGGCTGTTTGCGAAGCCGAGCATTTTGACCAGGTGGTCCTGTCTCTCAAGTCCAGTAATCCCCGTGTGGCAATTTCCGCCTACCGTATGCTGGCTGCCCGTATCAAGCAGGAAAACTACAAGCCGTACCCGTTCCACGTAGGCGTTACCGAAGCGGGTGCCGGTGCTGATGGCCGTATGAAGTCTGCTGCGGGTATTGGCGCTCTCCTGATGGATGGCCTTGCTGATACCATTCGCGTTTCCTTGACCGAAGATCCGGTGGCTGAAGTCCCCGTTGCCCAGGAACTGATCAAGGCCTGCGCATTGCCTGCTGCTCCCACCAGCTATGCAGTTCCCGTTCTTGAAAAGGATCCGTACCATTACGCCCGCCGCGAAACCAAGCCTGTCATTTTGAATGGCGTTGAAATTGGTGGCGCACAGCCTGTGAAGGTTGGCGTTCGTGCCGACGCAGCAAGCATTACCTCTGAAGGTCGTGGTCCTGAATTTGCTGTAGCAAGCCTTGGCGATAAGCCCGTTGTTGCTTTCGACGATCCTATGGACATCGCTGGCTTTGCTGCTAATCCCATTTCTGTTCCGGAAGGTTCCGTGTTCTGCTACACTGGCGAAAATATGGTTTCCGGCGTTCGCGCTATGGTTTCCGCAATGGAAGCTGCTGGCCGTAAGGATCCTATCCTGCTTTACGCAAACATCGGCAGTTCCGAAAAGGATATGCTCCGCGCTTCCGCTGATATCGGAAGCCTGGTGACCGATGGTATCGGCGACGCTGTGGTTATCGAAGGTTACAAGAGCCCCAAGGAATCTGTGGAGCTGGCTTTCGATATTCTGCAGGCAGCCTACTGCCGTCGCAGCAAGACCAACTTTATCAGCTGCCCCAGCTGCGGTCGTACTTTGTACAACATCCAGGAAGTCATGGGCAAGATTAAGGCCCGCTTCGGTCACCTGAAGGATTTGTCCATCGGCATCATGGGCTGCATCGTGAACGGCCCGGGCGAAATGGCTGACGCCGACTTCGGTTATGTGGGTGGTGGTCCTGGCCGTATTACTCTGTTCGAAGGCAAGACGGCTGTTAAGAAGAATATCCCGGAAGAAGATGCTATTGAAGAATTGGTAGCCCTCATCAAGGAACGTGGCCGCTGGGTAGACGCGCCGGAGGCGCAGTAGTTAGTAGACAGTTGACGGTAGACAGTAAACGGTAAATTTTTACTTCCTACTTCTTACTTCCTACTTCCTACTATCAGATTTTTAACATAAACTACAAGGAATAAAATCATGGCAACTATTAAGACTATGAACAACATCTCCAAGAAGGGCCTTAGCCTGTTTGGAGCATACTATCAGGTTTCTGATACCGTCGAAAATCCGGACGCGATCCTCGTCCGTTCTGCTCAGGTCGACACTGATCAGTTCGATGGCCTTCTGGCTGTGGCTCGCGCTGGTGCTGGTGTGAATAACATCACTATCGACAAGGCTTCCGCTAAGGGTGTTTGCGTGTTCAATACTCCGGGTGCCAATGCAAACGCTGTTGCTGAATTGGTGATGACTGTTCTTGGTATGGCTGTTCGTAACGTTGCTCAGGCAGCTAACTGGGTGAAGAATCTGAACCTGAACGATCCGGATATGGCAAAGACTGTTGAAAGCGGTAAGAAGAAGTTTGCTGGTTCTGAACTGGCTGGCAAGACTCTCGGTGTTATCGGCCTCGGCAAGATTGGCGTCCTGGTTGCTAACTATGCTCGTTGGAAGAACATGCGCGTGATCGCCTACGAACCGTATCCTAATGCTCTCAACATGCATGAACTTTCCAACAAGGTTGAAATTGCTGATCTCGACACCGTGATTGCAAATTCTGATTTCCTCACCGTTCACGTTCCGTTCATCAAGGGTGTTACCGAAAACCTCCTGAACCGCAAGAACCTGGCAAACTTCAAGGGTACTCATATCTTGAACTTTGCTCGTAACGGCCTCGTGGAAATGGATCCGGTTTACGAAATGCTGGACAACGGTACTCTCCAGGGTTACCTCAGCGACTTCCCGGATGCAAAGCAGATTCAGCACGACAAGATCCAGTGCTTCCCGCACCTCGGCGCTTCTACCGAAGAAGCTGAAGAAAACTGCGCAGTTATGGCTGTTGAAGAACTGAAGGACTACATCGAATTCGGTTGCGTCCGTAACTCCGTTAACTTCCCGGCTCTCAATGACAAGCCCCATATGGGCATCAAGACCCGCGTTGTCGTGATCAACGAAGACGTTCCTAACATGATCGCTGAAATCACTAAGGTGTTCGGTGCTGAAGGTATCAACATTGCTTCCTTCTCTAACAAGAGCAACGGCAAGATTGGTTACAACCTGATTGACATCGAATCTACCATTGATGATTCCATCAAGGCTAAGCTGGCTCAGCTCCCGAAGGTTATCAAGGTCCGCGTCATTCATTTCTAATGAACGCCCCTTGAGTTGTTGAAGAACGACTTATAGTTGTAAAAAGTCCGACGATGAAAATCGTCGGACTTTTTGGCTCTTCATCAACATGTGTGGGTGGCTTCGCCACCCTTTTTTGTTGACTTTCGCCTAAATTAAACAAAAAATGGGCTATTTTCTAAAATTTAAT
>NZ_QGDU01000010.1 GCF_003149045.1 Fibrobacter sp. UWR4
ATTAAATTTTAGAAAATAGCCCATTTTTTGTTTAATTTAGGCGAAAGTCAACAAAAAAGGGTGGCGAAGCCACCCACACATGTTGATGAAGAGCCGAAAATAACTTATGTTGTTTTTTTTGGAATGTTTTTTTATATTAGAGTCATGGGGTTATTGAAATTTTCTTCGCTAGCGTTAGCTTTACCACTCGTTCTCTCGGCATGTTCAATCGATGACGACGATCCGTTAATCTGTTTAGACTTTCCAGACGCTCTGAGCAGCTTCCAGAAAGACTTCGGCTCTTACGACTTCGGAGATTCACTCACCTTTGTGCATTCAAATGGTTTTGAATTCCAAATGGCTGTAGTGCAAGACAACGTGCATTACCGAGCAGGCTACAGAGACTACCCAAACGAGCGCTCCATCCCTTGTAATTCGGAAACATCACGGACTGGGTCAACCCGCCTTCGCGACGTAATCGTAGAGTCAGACTACCCGATGTTATCTATCCACCTTTCCATGGATGGTGATGACGACGGTCCCCAAAACATCAGTGTCAACATTGGCAGAAACCAATTTGTACTTGACGAGAACGACTTCAAGGAAAAAAGCAATCCCTTTACCGGAGAAATCATCACACCCATAGAGTCAATGGTCATCAACGGCAAAAAATACAAGAACGTCGCAGTCGTCAGCGCCCAGACACCATCTTCCGCTAAGATTTATTACACAGTCAAAAAGGGCATCATCAAAATCGAGTTCGATGATGGAACCTACATTACACGAAAAGAATAAGGGGCAGACAGCATGAAAAAACTTTTCTCTCTTTTAGTTTGTTCGCTCTTGTTCGCCTGCTCTTCAGATACCGACGACTATCGCTACAGTGTACCGGAAATTAGAGAATTCTCGTCCGCAAAAACATTCGGCGATTCCCTAATCTATATTGCCGACTCCCTAAGGGTGACCGACATCATAGACCAGTCCTTTTCAAACGGACGAAACGACGGTGACGACTCCAGCAAGAATCTCCAATTCCATGCCCGTGGCAGAAACTCTTCGATAGATGTTTCACTGGCTTTTAATCCTACGACATACGGAGGAAAAATCACTGTAGGTTGCCGTCCCATCATTTCAGGCAGCGATTACATCGTTTTTGACGACCCAAAATTTCCAATCGAAAAGGACGGTTATGTCCTTTCGCTCAAGGACTCCGTAAAAGTAGGAAACGCTACGTATCATAACGTCCTGATCTTTGATGCTTCAAAGAAAGACACTAACGTCTGCAACATGGAAAAATTCTACTACGCTGCAGAAGAGGGACTTGTCAAGATTGTCACAAAAAACAAAATGGAATACACCCGCATCAGCGAAAGCGAGTACGAAGCCATAAAGACGGCAAACATCGCCACCCAGGATTCAATTGCCCAGGCGGTAGCTGACTCCATTGCAAAAGCGCAGGCGGATTCCGTAGCAAAAGCATTGGCCGACTCCATAATGAAGGCGACGCAGGATTCCCTGGAAAGAGAAAGGATGGACAGCTTATACAAGGCTTTAGAAACCGTCTATGACTCCTTGTCGCCAAACATCAAGGACGCAGCGAACTGCATCAAAGACCTCGGCCTTGGCGCGACCCTTTCCAACATGAAAAAATGCCTTGAATAGGTCGGACTTAACTTGAGATAAGCTTGCTGTTCTCGTCACAGTACTTCTTGCTTGCAAGCCGAATCAGATAAATTGTTCCGCGGAAGCAGAGCTCAAGGCACATGGCCATCCAGGCGCCACGAAGACCGTATTTTGTAACGAGGAATGCGGCGAGAGGGAGTCGCACGACCCACATGCTTACCAGATTCATGATGCTGGGAACGAAGGTGCTGCCTGCGCCACGGAAAACGCCGTTGGCAACAATGGAGGCTGCATAGAAAGGTTCTGCGAAAGCCTCGATTCTTAAAATGGCTGTACCCAATCTGCGGATTTCTTCGTCGGGTGTAAACAGGCCGATAAGTTCCGGAGCAAAAATGAACATGAGGACCGCGAGTAATGTCATCACCACCATGCCCAGGCCTGTCGTCATGAATCCCATTTTATAGACAAGGTCAAAACGCTTGGCGCCAATACCTTGGCCAATCAATGTGGTAGCGGCATGACTGATTCCGTGGCCAGGCATGTAGCATAAGCTTTCAATGGTAATGGCAAATGAGTTTGCGGCGATGGCTGCCATTCCCAAGGGGGAGACGATGGCGGTGAACATCACGTAGGCGCTACACATGACCAGATGCTCCAAACCGATGGGCCATGAAATGCGGAATGCCTTTTTCATCTGTTTTGCAGAGAAACAAATTTTTTCCTTGGCGCGGAGGCGGAGGCTCTTGCTTCTGAAAAGCAGGAAGTAGAGCATCAGCGACATGATAATGAATTCCGTGATGACGGTGCCAAGGGCTGCTCCCATAACGCCAAGGCCTGCGCCGGGCATTGTGAAGCTGATACCGGCGACGGTAATTTCACGGGTTCCAAAAATCAGGAAGAAATTTAGGATGACGTCCAAAAAGCAGGAGAGAACTTGCAGGGCGCTGGGTAATTTCATGTTGCCGCTGCACTGCAGCATGCCTGCGGCCATTCCATTCAGCTGCATGGCAGGAAGGCCAAGGGCGATAATCAGGAAGTAGGTGGATGCGTTTTGGTGAAGGCTTGCGTCGGCTCCCAACAATCCAGGAATCTTGTCGTGCATGAAAACGCCGAAACCCATGAGGAGGGCGCTAAAGCATATACCGAAAAGTAGGCCCACTTTTACCAGGTTCCGGGCGCGAACGTCTCGCTTGGCACCGATGGCGTGGGCGATCTGTACCGTAAACCCGGGGCTCACCGCATAGCACAAACATCCCAAAAGCCATGTGCTGGAAGCAACGAGTCCGATGGAAGCCGCTTCGCTGGAACCCAGGTGCCCCACCATGGAGGCGTCAATATACTCCATGACGATGTTGGATATTTGCGCTAGAATTGCAGGAAGACTGAGCTGCCCAATTAAAAGCAGCATCTGGCTTCGGCTGAGAGCCTTTCCATCTCGTAGTTGTTCTAGGCGGTCCATAATTTTTGATAAGTTGTACAAATATAGTTTTCTATATTCCATCTACCATGAATAATTCCCAAGCTTCATTTAAGAATTCCCTGAGGGTCGCTTTCAAACGATCTCTTCCGGTGCTTACGGGGTACTGGTTTTTGGGCATTACTTATGGGGTATTGGCGGAGTCCATGGGATTTAGCTATTGGTATCCGCTGAGCATGGCGGTGTTCATCTTTAGTGGGTCTGCGGAATTCCTGGGCCTGGGAATGCTGGCTGCAAATTTCAACCCGCTGGCGGCGGCTAGCATGGCCCTCGTGGTGGGTGCCCGACATTTGTTCTACGGCGTTTCCATGTTGGATCGTTACAAGGGCATGGGCTGGCGAAAACCTTTCTTGATTTTCTGGCTTACGGATGAAACTTTTGCGGTGAACTACAATGCTCGTGAAGCTACGGCAACAGAAATGCTGCTGGTCAGTTTCCTGGATTACTTCTATTGGATTTCCGGCGGCTTTATGGGTTACATGTTCGGCTCTCTCTTGAAGTTTGACATTCACGGATTGGAATTTGTGGTGACAGCCATGTTTACTGCAATCTTTATGGATCAGTTCCTGAAGGAAAAGGAACTGCGTCCGGCGTGGATTGGCATTGGCTGCACTGCTGTCAGCTTGTTTGTTGTGGGCTCCCAGTACTTCGTGATCCCTGCCATGATTGGGATTCTTTTGATGCTGACCGCGTTCCGCAAGAAGCTGGAACCTAGTTATTTTGAGGAGGTCCGCAAATGACTTCCCAGCAGCAGATTATTACCATCGTGATTCTTGCGGTAATTACGTTTATGACCCGCGCCTTGCCCTTCCTCGTTTTCCTTGCAGGAAAGCCTACGCCAAAATACATCCAGTACTTGGGCAAGGCCCTGCCCCTTGCTGTTTTTGGGATGCTTGTGGTGTACTGCCTTAAGGATGTGCAGTGGCTTGAGGGCTCTCGCGGCATTCCCGAAATCTTTGGCATTGCCGCCGTGGTGCTAATGCACCTGTGGCGCCGCCAGCTGTTCCTTTCCATGGCGGTAGGGACTGCTGTTTACATGATTCTTATTCGCCTCATCGCTTAAGTTAAAATACAAGACCCTGGCGACTTCAATCCTATCTTTGAAAAAAAACGCCCGCATTGCTGCGAGCGTCTTTTAATTTCCTGGATTCTTCACTTCGCGCAAAGCGCTTCGTTCAGAATGACGTCGGGAGCGACGAGATCGCCGCGGGAATGCAGTCTGTGATTACATGCAGGTGTAGCCGCCGTCAACCGGAACCATGATGCCGGTAACGTAGCTGGAAGCCGGAGATGCAAGGAAGATTGCAGCGGTGTCCAGTTCGCCTTCGTTTCCATAGCGTTCTGCCGGGATCATAGTCTTAGCATTCTGCTGGAAGAACGGAGTGTCGAGAGTTTCCTTGGTGAGCGGGGTGTAGAAGTAACCCGGGCAGATTGCGTTCACATTGATGCCCTTGCTGGACCATTCAGCGGCGAGAGCGCGGGTCAGGTTCACGACAGCACCCTTGGCTGCATGGTACGGAGCGGAACCGCAGATCTTGTTACCCACAAGGCCGTACATGGAGGCAATGTTGATGATACGGCCATACTTTGCCGGGAGCATTGCCTTCTTGGCGACGGCGCGAGCCATCTTGAAGGTGCCGCCCAGGTCCACGTTCATTTCGTGGTTGAGCTGGTCGTCGGTAATGTCTTCTGCCGGAGCAACAGCGCCGGTACCAGCGTTGTTGATCAGGATGTCAATGCGGCCGAACTTGGCGAGGATTTCGTCAACAGCGGCTTCGACCTTAGCGGTGTCGGTGATGTCGCACTGGACAGCGAGAGTTTCGACGCCATATTCTGCGGCGAGGTCTGCTGCGACCTTGTCGATCATTTCCTTACGACGTGCGATGGCGACAATCTTTGCGCCCTGGTTTGCGAGAGCCTTAGCCATCTGAACACCGAGACCGGTAGAGCAGCCAGTGACAACAGCGACCTGGCCAGAGAGATCGAAATAATTCTTCATTTTTATTCCTTGTGTGTGTTAAAATTTGTTTTGCGGAAATAAAATACATTCAAAATTGATGAAAAAACTACAAGGTGACGTTTTTTAGGGGCAATTTATTGTAAAAAGTTATTGTTCTAGGGGAAAATGCAAATAAAAACGCAAAAATCGAAAAAAAGATGACGTTTAAAAGGATTTCGTAATTCGAAACATTGGAAATCCGGCGAGTGTTTTGCAATTATTTGTAATTTTTCTCCGTTCATTACTCATTGTTAATTGTTCATTGCTATGAAACCTCTAAGCGACCGCACGAACCATTTTACAGAATCCGTTATCCGCTACATGACCCGCATTGCCAACGGCTGCGGGGCCATCAATCTTTCCCAGGGTTTTCCGGATTTTGATCCGCCGGTGGAATTGCAGAACCGCTTGGCAGAAGTAGCGAAGACGGGACCTCATCAGTATGCGCTGACTATCGGCGCCAGGAATTTCCGTGAAGCGGTGTGCCGCAAGCAGGAACATTTCAGCGGGCTGCATTACGATCCGGAAAAGGAAATCGTCATTACCTGCGGTAGCACCGAGGCCATGATGATTACCATGATGTCGGTCTGCAATCCCGGCGACAAGGTGGTGATTTTCTCGCCCTTCTACGAGAACTATACGGCGGATACCATCTTGAGTGGGGCCACGCCCATTTACGTTCCGCTGGATCCCAGTGATTTTAGCTTTGATCCCAACGTTCTTGAAGACGCCATGAAACAGCCGGGCGTGAAGGCTCTGGTGCTTTGCAATCCTTCGAATCCCAGCGGTAAGGTTTTTACCCGCGACGAACTGAAGGTGATTGCGGATCTTGCCATCAAGTACGACTTGTACGTGATTACGGACGAAGTGTACGAACACATCATCTTTGCACCTAACGTTCACACTTATATGGCAACGCTTCCCGGCATGCGTGAACGTACCATTGAATGTTCCAGCCTCTCCAAGAGTTATTCCATTACGGGTTGGCGCTTGGGTTATGTGCTTGCTCCGGAACCTATCATGGAACGCATCAAGAAGGTTCACGACTTTACGGTGGTGGGCGCTTCTTCGACCATGCAGGAAGTGGCTGTGACCGCCATGAATTTCGGCGACGAATATTATACGGAACTTCAGGCTCATTACACCCGCATGAAGCAGTTGTTTACCGACGGTCTCCGCAATCTGGGATTCCGCTTTACTGAACCTCAGGGCACCTACTTCGTGATGATGGATATCTCCGAATTTGGTTATGACCGCCGCATGGCTGCGGGCGAGTTCGGCGCCGTTTCTGGAATTGGTATGAGCGGCTCCGGCGCGGTCCGCCCCGATGAACTTTTCTGCATGGATTTAGCGAAGAAGGTGGGCGTCGCCGCAGTGCCTGGCTCCAGCTTCTTTAGGGAACCTGTGAACCATCTGGTGCGATTCCATTTCGCCAAGAAGGACGAAACCTTGATTGAGGCGTTGAACCGACTGGAATCCGTTAGGAAGATTTTGAAGTGAATCCTTAACCGCGAACCTTCTGTAGCTCGGCTCTATACAGTTCCTCGATGTGCGAGGGACCTTCGCACCATAGCTTGAGACTTTCATCAAAGAGCATTTTCCCGGTTTTGGAATTCAAAAAATCGGGTAAAACGTCGGCTGCATCAAGATGGTCTTCCTTGGAAATGGACTCGACAACCATAGTTGTCAAAAGTTCCATTGCGGCCTGAATTTGTTCTTTTGTTACTGCCATATACGCTCGCTTTTGATAAATGCAAGTTGCTGTAATGCGATTGTTGTTCTAAAGCAGTACTGGTCCTTTAATCGTTCGGGGAGTAACAGGCGTATGCATATTTCATCTGCCTGTTGAGAACCGACTTCTCCAAATGTCCCTGTCATGTAGGTGGTTATTGTGATGTTTGTTGCGTCGTTTGCAATCTTGCCACCAACGATATCGTATTTTTCAAAATCCTGAACAAGGGAATTGAAAAGCCCCTTTTTTCGATGAGCGACAATGCAATGTAGCCAGTCGGCATCGGCCGTTGAAAAGATTTGGGTTCGGAGATTGGCCGGTATGTATTCAAAGGAAGACACAACTCCAAAATTCTGCTGGGTTGGAATTACTCCAGATTCCTGCGCTTTTCTTGTAGAAATCTTTGCAAAGGATTTAGCTTGTTCCTTGTCTGTTGTAAGGTAGAAACCTTGACCGAAATCCTTATACTTGGCGCACTTAGACAAGTCAGGTGAAGATACTTCGCAAAAACTTCCGTGGTACAGAATGGTTCGCTGATTCAAATCAAGCATTTTACACGCCCTTTGACTTGAGGTATTGCCTTATGTCTTCAAGAACCGCCTGGTCGCCTTCAATATGGAACAAGTCCCACATTCGCTTGATATAGTGAAAAACTCCCTGTTCCTTGAACTGGGTTGCTACTGCAGCAATGGACACTCCCGTTTCTTCGGACATAAGTCGAACGAGCCTTGTCTGCATATAGATAATCTGGGTGTTTTCACTCATGTCTCTCAATATATAAAAATTTGGATATGGTATCCTGCAAAACTCCAACAAGTTGTTGGAGTTTGAGAAATGCAGCAAAGTTTTACTTTGATTCCTTGACAAATATGGTGTCGCCTATTGGAGTAGCAGAAACAGCTCCCGCCAACGTGGTTTCAGTCGCCGTCTAAATTGCTAAGTAAAATGCCTCGCAAAAAAATGCGGGGCTTTTTTGTTCTTTCATGAAACAACTTGTTTCATAGAAAATTGTAAAAACATAAAAATGTTCAAAATAGCTTAAAAATTTGCGGAAATAGACGATTTTTGTTTCTTGAATGTATTGTAACCGCTCTCCGTATAATTTATTTTTTGAATGTGGGGCAAGCCAGTCCCTGTGAATTTTTGAAGGTTAGGAGAATCTTTTATGCGAAACGTTGTCGCATTCATATTTGCCTTGCTCATGCCGTTGGGGGCCTGGGCCGAGGCAAGCAGCTCTTCAAGTAGTTTTGACAAGTTGGAATTGGGAACTCGCCTTGGTGCAGGTCTCATGTATGTCATCACGGATTCCGAAAAGGATTATTACCCTTCCAATGGTGGCCCTTGGGGTTCGTTGTCTTTTGATGTGGCGTACGGCTTGACGGAAAATCTTTACCTGCATTCTGGAGTGGGCCTGGACTATAGGATTTTCTTTGTTTATATAGAAGCTCTTGCGGGAGATGTTCTTGATTACGATGTCGGGGAAGAGCAGGACGCTTATGACAAATGTGAAGGAAGTTTTTACTGTGGTAGAGAACATTGGGAATATAATCAAGCTTTCTTGCTGAATGTTCCCGTGCTTTTGCAGTGGAGGATTCCTCGCATTCTGTTTCTTGAAGTGGGCGTTGTATTTGAGCTGTTGCTTGGGACAATCGAAAATGAGGATGATGGGTGGAGGGATGAATCTTACCGAAATCGCGATGAGGAAAGCCGCTTTGGGGTGAATGTTGCTATGGGTGTTGGGCATCAATTTAAATCGGGCCTGTTCATTGATTTTCGTGTGCTTTTCCGCGTGAACGATTTAATTGATGCAGACAAGTTTGCGGATAGTTACTTTATCCCAGTACAAGAATTTGATGGTGATGGAAATGTTGTGTTTGATTTTATGGATTATTCCGAACCCTACGGTTCTTATTATAAAATGTTGAAGTTTCAGCTGGGTATAGGTTACTGGTTCTGATGAAACCCATTGTCGAATATCTTGATTATCGCGTGTATATGCAGGAGTTTTACGAAGAGCGTAAGAGAACTTCCGCTTTTACGTGGCGTGAATTTTCCAGGCTCTCCGGTTTTGCTTCGTCGGGATATTTGAAACTGGTGTGTGACGGTAAAACACGACTTCGCAAATCTGGTGCGGAAAGTGTTGCCAAAGCCATGGGGCTAACCGGATACCAGGTGGAATACTTTTGCTGCATGGTGGAATTTTGCGACGCCCGGACAAACGAAGAAAAACAAGCGGCTTATGGTGAAATGTGCCGTTTGGCAGATGCCAACAAGGTCCGTATTTTAGGTGGCGAGGCGTACTCCTATTTTTCCAGCTGGATAAATCCCACGTTGCGTGAGTTGGCTCCCATTATGCCGGGGGCAAAGCCTCTGGAAATGGCCCGCATGCTGTGCCCTTCTGTACCTGCCACCGATGTGCGCTACTCTCTGGATCAAATGGTTCAGATGGGGCTTCTGCGACGAATCGAGAGTGATGGTCGCGTAACTTACGAGCAGGCCGATGTAGGTATCAATCCTGTTGACAATGCGGATCACAAGGCTGCCATCAATGTGGCGGTTCGTTCCATGCAAAAGCAGTTCGCCCACCTGGCAGCCGATGCCCTGGATGAATTCGACGGGTCGGAACGGAACCTGTCGGGAATAACCATGGGTCTGGACCGCGTCGCCTATGAGCGTGTGGCAAAGGAAATGACAAAGTTCCGCAAGAAAATTGAATCCATCGTGTCGGAAGTCAAGGACTACGATCGGGTTTACCGAATCAATTTACAGATGTTTCCCCTGACTCGGAAATTGGAGGAGAAGGATGAGAAGTAATTTGCTTAATAAAATTCTTGGGATTGTGTTTGCGACGGTCCTCATTCTTTGCGGCTGTTCCGGCTTCACGTCAGACCCTCCCATGGCAGGGTCCACAGACGATTCCGGCGTAAATCTGCAGAAGGAATTTGCCATGGCCCGCCAGTATGCCTTGGGTTCCTATGAAATAACGGAACATTCCGAATCTTCTGCGACAGGCGTTATTTCCATTAGTCTTGTTCAGGAATCGGGCTGTGTCAAGCAGGGCGAAACTTACCAGTGGGTTGAAGACTTGAATCGTGTAACACAATTAGCAGGCGGTCTGTTTCGCTATAGCTTTGCAGGCGACACTTTAACTCTTACCGCCTTGAATGAAGAACCGGATTATTATGGTAATGTTACGGTTCTTACATTCGTTGGCGGCGACCCTGGAAAACTTCAGGGAGTCTGGCTGCAATTAACTCGTTCTGCCTATACCATGTACTGGAATTTTGGCGAAGCTTCCATTGAAATCCGTGTGCTGGAAAAAGAGAACTTCAACTATATGCAATCCCTCTTTATGTGGATGTTCTATGAAAGTCTTGAAGATTCCAGTATGGATATTTATGCGGATCTCATTTACGATGAACACGCCGTTGATCCTGGTCGCTACGGAGTGGCGATTCTTAAGCAGGATCATAGAAGCGAAACCTTTACTTATAAGGGTGTGACCTATGAACTGAAAATAGATTCTGTTCATTCCTTTGATGATCACTTGTCGCTGACTTTTTCAAGCGGCTCTGCAAAATGTCACCTGGAATATTTCAGTACCTTGAAAGTGACTTCTGAAATGTGTAAGGCGGAAAATAAGGACGACTTCCATTATTCAGATGCAAATCCTGATGTGATGACCCGTTACTCTCGCGGAAACGAAGAGGAATTTGGAAAGTGCGTAAAGCAGCTGATGGATCTTAATAAAGAAAAGAAGACGGCGTGGAACTATTTAAATCCTAATGTTGACTATGATGAAATGACGGATGAACGCGATGGGCAAGTGTATAAAACTGTAAAAATCGGAAATCAAATTTGGATGGCTGAGAATCTGAATTATGCTAGCAGGGCATCTTCTATCTTGCTGGATTCGTCCAGTTTCTGCTACGATAATGTTGCGGATTCGTGCGCTATGTATGGCCGTTTGTATTTGTGGAATGCTGCTTTGGAGGCTTGTCCAGAAGGGTGGCATTTGCCGGACAATGATGAATGGAAAATTTTATTGACCTCAGTAGCATCAAGTGTAGAAGACCATGAAAATTTCTGGTACTATATCGGAGCTGGAGCAAAGTTGAAAACTACGGCGGTATGGGAGTCTAGTAATGGTGTAGATGGTGTTGGATTTTCGGTGTTACCTGCAGGCGCATTTTTTGAAAGAAATGAAACTGAAGAAATAGTGTTTGACAATGCCGGTGGTCTTGATTATGGAAGTTCGTATTTTTGGTCGTCCAGTCCAAGCGGCGATAATGCCTATTTGGCGAGATTGTCAAACAAACGTGATGATGTGGATTTAGAAAGTGTGGAAATAGATGGTCTGGGATCTTCCGTTCGCTGCGTGAAAAACTTTTAAAATAACAACCTTTAGGGATTGCGTATTGCAAATGATTTTCGCTGACGGTTCTGCTGCGAAATTTACGACGAACTCCTAAATTTTCACGATGAATGAACTCGCTTTGAACGTAAAATAAGCTAGGTTTATTGGTAGATGGAAAAAGAATAATGAAGTTCCGCACACTTGTTTTATTTGCATTTGCTTTGATTGCCGCATTTATGCTTAGCGGTTGCGTTGTTGCTGCCGAGCATCTTTCCAGGGCGAAGATAGAGGTAAATCCCGCTCCAGAAATGCGCGGTGCCGGAGAGAATTTTACGTCGGGATACAAGTATCGTTTTTCTGGAGGAGTGAACGCTGCTCCTTCTACGACGCAAAAAGTTCACGGTATTTATAATGAATTGGCAGACTGGTGTGGCTCTAGATGCCGAGAATTGATGGATGAGCATAATGCGTCAAGTAAAGTGAATCTGGAATATGAATTTGAATACAGCTATGTAAATGGAAGCGCAGAAGTTCTGGGTAGCGCGGGACCGTTACTTTGGAGTCTTGGTTTAGGCTTTAATAGTGGCGTATATGGATTTGCATCTTTAGGATTGAATACGAAACATTTTGAAATAGGTGTTTCCGCAGGCGTTTGGAATAATTTCCGTGATTACGAGCATGAGGGAATTGAATATGAATCCCTTCTGGGCCTTTTACCATCTGTTCGTGATGTTGCAGGTACCTCACATTCGGCAGGAACTGCCTTATTAGGTTTTTATACGTCTCTTTATTTTGGCTCAATAAGTCTAGAAGTTTCTGCAAGTATGTATGATGTGGATCTGGAAAATAAGCGTCTTTCCAGAGAGCCTACAATTTTTACCATGTACACTACAGTTGGTTACCGCTTGGATAAACATTGGAGTGTTAGGGCTGGGGCCGTTAACCTCCAGGGCAGCGGCGTAGAGGATATGGTCTGGTCCGGATTTGCCGGCGTCAGCTATTTGCTTTAATTTTCTGCGACAGTTTCAGATTGCACTGTTGCAGAGTCCTTGGCGGCGGCGCGGGCTTCTCTTTCCTTAACCTCCCGCTGGGAGAAAACGCAGCCGCAGAAATTCTGGCGGTAAAGATGGTACTGTTCCGAAAGCTCGGTGGAACGCTTGAAGCCGCCCTTCTTCTTCAGGTCCGTGGGCAGTCGCCTTACGCCGTATTTCTGGCACTGTTCTTCCATCACGTCGTTCAAAACTTGGGCGTCCTTCATGGGGCTGATGGTAAGGGTGGTGGTAACGAAATCTGCGCAAAGTTCTTTTGCAATACGTGCGGATTCTGCCAGGCGCATCTCGAAACATTTGCGGCAGCGTTTGCCGCCTTCCGGTTCATTTTCAAGACCACGGACGAACTCATAAAATTTCTTGGGTTCGTAAGGTCCTTCAATTAGCGTCACCGGATTCTTCGTGGGGAACTCCGCTACAAAGCGCTTGATTTCTGCAACGCGAAGGCGGTACTCCTCGTCGGGAGAAATATTGGGATTGTAGTAGAAAACCGTAATCCTGAAAAATTGCGACAGATACTCAATGGAATGGCTGCTGCAGGGGGCGCAGCAGGCGTGGAGCAGCAAGTGCGGCACTTCGCCACGCTTTTGCAAACCCCGGATAATATATTCCAGGTCCCGCTGAAAGTTGTGCTTAGGCAGCTTACCTTCCATCTTGTTATCCGATTACAGCGTAAGTTGCAGTAAGCCAGTAGCAAATAGTAGTTACTACGGCCAAGGGCCCCATAATCCATTTTTCCTTATAGCTGGTGCTGAAAAACAGGGTTGCCATGTAAAAGGACATGTAGCACGCAAAGAAAAATGCGAAGATGATGGTAATGATGTTAGGCAAAATGTTGCAGGCTACTTCGGGTAGGACGTGACCTGCAGTAAGCAGGAACCACATGGCTACAAACTGCATGATGATGGGCATGACGAACGCGGGGCGGATTTCTTTAGGCATGACCCTGTACTTGCCATTCATGGCGTACATCCCCAGAGGGGCGCCGAGGGCAAGGGCGATATTTAGACCCAGACTAGGTAAAAACGTAATTGCGCCGACAACTGCAGGAATAATCATAGAGACAAATATAGTTAGGTTAAGGCAAAGCTGATGCTGAGTCAAGCTCAGCATGACGAGGTTGAGAAAATAAAAAAAGACGCTCTTCGGAAAAGGAGGTAACCAAAGAGCGTCAAGGGAGTGTTTGTGTTTGGGTATCCATAAAATACATATTCTAAGTTGGAGTAAGCGGTGGAATCGTACTTTTCTTGTATACTGAAGTAAACAGGCGTTTTTTGCTCAAAAGCTGAAAACGCCGTTTTTTTACTAAAAAAGCCATTTTAGCTGGATAATTCCGTGTACAGGGTGAAACTTTTGATGTTGCAAACGCCTAAAAGTAACCACCATTTCGCTTTGAATGTGGCTTGTGCCGATGGATGTTTCTGTACGGATGAGGGTGTTTTTCTGGGGCAGTCCCTTTGGGAACTGGAGGACCATACGGGCCTTGATTTTTGACGCTGGATGGTAGGTTACGTATACCTGGGACTGTGGAATAGAAAAGCCTTCTCCACGGGTAAGGCGGCTCTTGATGGCTCCTTCCAGGGTGAATTGCTGGAAATATTGCGAAGAAACTTTCGCCCGCAGGTCGTTATCCGGACAGTGGCTTTCGGCTTCCAGGCAGGTCCAGCTGAACATTCCCCGCAGGAGGCTAGGGCCTGATTCTGCGGAAACTTTCAGGCGGCCTTTTAACGAAACCGCCTGCTGGGACGAATTCCCGAGGGAGTCGGTTTCTATCGGGATGGAAACTCGGGCGTTTGCGGATAGCCTGCTGTTCCATAGGGCGGGGAAGGTGGCGGTGACTTGCTGCGTCCCGGTGAATTGATCCTTCAGGAGGGTGGGGCTTAGTCTTGCGATTTCCGGAATGTCCGTTCCGTGAAAGTAGGCGGTAGTCTGCCAGGAAAATTGCGGCGGTTTGCCATCGGGACTTTTCGGGATGTTTTCGCCAGCAGGCTTTGCAGTAGTTTTCTGATGGAGACGCAATTTCAGGAGAGGCAGGTCTTGCCCCCGCTGGTACCAGCCGGCCATTTCCATCCACGGGGACTTTAGCTGGACTCCTCCGGATGCAAGCGCCCGTGGCGTCCGGAAACCATCCCAGTAGAACGCACTTACGGTAACGTTCCTTGCGGGATTAAAACCTAGGGCTCCCTGCCAGCGGAGGGACGTATCCAGAACTCCCTGGATGTGGAACGCTCCTATGGGATACGATAATGCGGTTCCCCACAACGTGTCCGTCGGTATCTGGCTGTGTAATTCCCTGGTGGCAATTTGTCCGAAATAGGCTTCGCTTCCGTCGTTTTTATAGGCCAACTGGGAGAAGGATCCCAGGTGCAATGAATAACGGTAAAACCGTATATTCACATCTGTAAACTGCCGTTCCAGATGGCCTAGCGAATCCATTCGTGCTGTCCAGGAAACGTAGCCCTCCGGCGTCAGGGACGGAGTTTTTCTTGATGGTTTCTTTGCGGTCTTTTTCTCCGCGCATGTTTCCAATGCCAGCGCCTGGGACAGGAGGCACGCCTCTTCAAAATTCCCGTCCTGGATCATGTCCAGAAGTTCGGAAGCTTCCTCCGCCGTAACCAAACCGTCATCCCACCAGTCAAAAATTTTCGCCTGGTCAATGGACTGATCCGACGCCAGTGACGGGAATGCTTGTGAAAAAAAGAAAACCAGAAATAAGATGAATCTAGAAATGTACATGGGAGACCTCTCCCTATACACGTTGTTTTGCCCCTGTTTGTACAATTTATTTTCGTAAAATTTTATGGATTTCTAATTTTGGGCCATGGCAAATTCAAACTGGTCTAAAAAGCCCAATAAGGGCTCCTGGGGTAAAACTCCTTCTCGCATGCCTGCTCGTGGTGCTGATGCTCTGGGTAGTGCCTTCATTCCTCATATGAAGGCTCCCCGTACCGAGTTTCCGCTGTTCAACGGCAAACGTGTCACGCCTTCTCTGGCTGGACTGGAAAAGTTGATGCTCTACTATGGTGTAGAACTTCAGCAGGAAACCCTGAAGCAGATTTGGGAATACCACCAGTTGATTCGCGCCAATAACGAAGACCAGGATTTGACTCGCCTGAACGCTTTTGAAACTATGGTGGAACGCCATTATGCGGACTGCACCTTGATTAACGCTTTCGTGGAAAAGTGGCCGGCTCGCATGATTGACGTAGGCAGCGGCGCTGGTTTTCCGGGTATTCCCCTGAAGATCGTGAATCCCAAGATCAACTTGACACTTTGCGAACCCCGCCCCAATCGAATCAACTTCCTGAACATGGTGATTGAAAAGTTGGGCCTGCAGAATATTGATGTGTTTGGCCATAAGGTCACAAGCCATAGCATGACCATTCCCGTGGATGGCGTCATTAGCCGCGCCTTCGAACTGATGGAAAAGACGTTTCCCCGCCTTCAGAATTCACTGAAGATTGGCGGTCGTGTCTTCTTCATGAAGGGTCCCGCTGCCGCAGATGAGTTGAAGACTCTCTGTCCGGAAGACTACGGCTACAAACTGCTGGAAAAACATTTCTACACCATTCCCAACAGCACCCAGGAACGCTCTCTCGTAATCTTCGAAAGGGTTAAATGATGCAAAGGGGCGGAGCCCCCAATCAATAAACTCCACCAGAAGTTCAATACCATAACAAATTGAGGAGGTACTTTAGTACCCCTCAACGAGCGAGGCAAGGAAAGCAAGTGCAAGGCACTTGTGATGCCGCAGACTAGCGACGGGGTTCCAAGGGGCAGAGCCCCTTGTATCATTATCAGAATTTGAACAGCATGCCGAAGCGCATCTGACCGTCGCGGACACCGTCGTTGTCGCCTACGTCCTTGATGGTGGCGAAGTCAAACTGCAGCATGTCGGACAGCATGAAACCGAAACCGAAGTCTACTTCGCTACGCTTACCGGTTCTGTCGTACAGATAACCTGCACGGAGAGCGATGGTGTTGGCGTAGGTGAATTCAGCACCCAGGTTGAATACGCCCTGGAGTAGGGAATTCTTTGCAGTGGTCAGACCTTCTCCGCCACGTTCGGGGTAGAGGATGGACTTCCAGCAAGAGATGTAAAAGGGTTCAGGATTTCCCTTGTTGTCGTCGTACACCACTTCGCGGTTATAGTCTGCCGCAATGACCAGCTTGTAATCCGCGAGAGCCAGCACTTCGTAGGAAAGTCCCAGACGCCAAGTCAGAGGAATGGGGTCTTCGATGGTCTTGTCCACGTAGTAAACGCTAGGGCCGATGTTTGCAAGAACCAATGCCAGGTTCAAACCATCCACAATCAGGTTCTTCTTGAGTACGCCAACGTCGAAAGCGTAACCGAAAGTGGTCGCATCTTCTTCGCCGGTAGAAGCTCCGGAACTCAAGTCGGAGTAGAAGAACTTGATGGAAAGACCTAAGCCCCAGTCACCGGGGAATCGGGTGCCATAACTAAAGCCACCCACGATTTCAGAACTGTTGTATGCCACCAGGTCGTCTGCGTCCACATCGCCAGAGGCTACGGTAGAACCGAAACTGACGAAGTTCACGAAGAAGCCCATGGTACCCCAGTCGTTCAGCGGGATTGTCATGCCGCCGTACAGGTGGTACAGGTCAGGGATGTTCAGTATAGGCAAAAGCTTTTCGTAGAAGGCGCTCAGCTGGTAGTCGGCGTCCTTGAACTGTTCCATACCGTTGGCAGTACTGAACCAGACGTCGTTACCTTGGGGAAGGACAGACCAGACCTTGTTCACGGAGAGGCCGTTACCGGAGTGGTAGTGAACCCATTCATCCTGGACTTCACCGCTGGCTTCTTCTTCTGCGGTACGTTCCAACTCAGCCTTACGGCCACTGGCGGTTGCATAGTTGGGCAGGTGTCGCCAGACGCCCTTGTCGGTGGCAATCCAGATGCCGCCCTTCTGGTCTACGGAAATGTCATTGACGGTATTGTCGGCGAACTGGACCTGTTCCCACTTGCGGAGGTTGAAGTGGGAAAGACCACCCTTATGGGCGGACCAGACGTGACCGGAACTATCCACGGCAAGTGCGGTGGGGTTCAAGTCCATGACGCCGTCTTCTTCGTTGAACAAGCTCCAGCGGTCCTTGTCGTTAACGCTCTTCTTGGGGACGAGACGTGCGACGCCGGCACCGTCTGCTGCGACGAAAAGTTCCTTACGGCTTTCGGACCATACCAGGGCCTTGATGTTCTGGCTGGGGAGGACCTTGCCTTTCTGTTCGAACTGACCGTTGCGATAGACGAAGAGGCCGTTTTCGGTACCGATCCAGATGGATGCACCTTGGCTTACCAAGGCGTTAATGCGGTGAGAACCCAGTTCGCTGTCGTAGTTCTTCCAGCCCTTGCCGTCAAAACGATACAGGGACTTGGGGGTGCCGACCCAAAGTTTTTCGGTGCGGCTTTCGTATAGGATTGCTGTGATGGTATCCTTTACGATGAGGTTCCAGGGCATCTTCACTTCGATGACGTGCTTTTCGTCTTCGGCAGTCTTGATTTCGTTGAAGGCCTTCACCTGACGGAGGTTTTCTTCCAGGCCGCGTTCGGAACCGGCATAGACCTTCACGGCGTCCTTGACCTTGGCGTTACCCTGAAGGGTGATGGAATGATAGTTCACCCATTCTTCGCCGTCGAACTTCAGGATACCCTCGGCGGTACCTGCCCACAGTTCGCTCTTGCTAAAGAAGCCGGGCTTGGAACGGGAGGCCATGCACGTAAAATAGGGGGCCGTCTTGGAATCGGCCTTGTAGCTCATACGCCATTCGTCGGCAAGGGGACCGAAGGCAAGCCCTGCCGGGTTGTAGTACATGGCAGTTGCGTCGTCGGCCAGGGCGGCGCCTGCTTCGCCCATGCCCAGCTGGCGGGCACCAACGGGCATTTCAAGAGTGATGATTGCGGACCCTGCGGAGAATGCCAGAGCCGGAGCCAGAAGAAGTGCAGAAAGTAGTTGTTTACGCAAGGTGCCTCCAATCCGGTACGTCATAATTGCTGCCGCGGGACGGAACCACGGCCTTCCAGCCAGACTTGCTGGGATTTTCCCAGGGCTGCTTGGGCAGAAGTCTGCAGTCGCAACCAAGGACATAAGGCGGAAGAATTTCAGCGTGGTTTCTGATTTGTTCGCGGGTAATGAAGTTGTCTTCGCTAACGAAATGACAGTATTCCTTGCCCTTAGGACCTAGTTCGATACGATAGGTGGCTGTACCGTTCTTGTCACCTTCGTCCACCGTGCGGATGGTCTCTTCCATGGTGGCGTTCCACTGGGCGATAAGGGCTTCCCTCTGTTCGGGGGGCAGGTTCTGGGTTTCTAGCCAGGATCGGAGAGAGGCCTCTGATGGCTTCACTGCGGTCAAGGATTCCCTGGCAGGACGAACCACGACGGCGTATTGACCGGAAACGTCAATCACAGGCTTGGGCTCATCTTTTTCGTTAGAACTGTGGATTACCACGTATGCGCCAATGGCGGCAAGGATAATGGACAGCACGATAATGGCGATAACAATGACTATTGATAGCATATTCAATTCCGTTTGGGTTTTTCCCGTACTTTCAAAAACTAGCATTTTCTATTTTGTGGGATAGGAGATCATATGCCGAAACTAAAGATTTTTCTTGTACTGTTGATGAGTTCCCTGTGCTTTGCTGTTCCGTTTAAGACAGAAACCATAAAGGATGGCTCTGGCGACCCCATCCGTGCCGGTCAGCTGATCAAGGTGCACTATAAGGGATACCTTTATCTGGATAGTGTTGCGATTGCTGCTGAAAAGGCTCGCCTTGTGGATTCCCTTCGAGTTGCCGACTCCCTCCGCCTGGCCAATGACCTGAATGCAGACCAAATCGCGGGAGTGTCAAATCCTGACAACTCCAAGAAAACTGATGCAAAGGGTGTAGCAGCAAAGGATGCTCCCGCTGAGGATTCCTCCGCAGTCAAGGATACCGCAAATCTGGGCAACAAGCTGTTTGCGGATTCCTACGAAGGAGGCGAACCTCTGGAATTTACCCTCGGTATGGGCCAGGTCATTCAGGGCTGGGAAAAGGGCCTTGTGGGCATGAAGGTGGGTGAAGTCCGTAAGCTTTACGTTCCCTACCAGATGGCCTATGGTGAAAACTCCCTGGAAGGCATCCCTGCCTATTCCGACCTTTATTTTGAAGTGGAGCTGGTTTCTGCAGAAAAGCCCATGGAACCGGATGTATTCCCCAAGAACGTGGAAGGTCTCAAGTGGCGTGAAGTGGCCAAGGGTCTTAAGATTAACGATGAAAAGGTGGGCTCCGGTAAGCCTACTGCCATCGGTTCCGTGCTGAAGGTTCATTATACTGGCTGGCTTCTTTCCGGCCGTAAGTTTGGTAGTTCCAAGGATATGGGCAAGCCTCTGTCCGTGATTCTTGGTAATGGCAAGATGATCAAGGGCTGGGAACAGGGCCTGGACGGTATGCGTGAAGGTGGCGTCCGCTGGTTCCGAATTTCTCCCAACATGGGTTATGGGGCAGCCGCCTATTCCATGATCCCCTCCAACTCTACCCTGGTTTTCCGTGTAGAACTGATTTCTTCCGAAGTGGATGAGGAAATCGCGAATTCCATGGACTTCTTCCCGGATACAACCGCCTTGAAGATTGAAAATGGTTCCGAAGGTCTCCGTTATGCCATTATCAAGGAAGGTGAGGGTGAACCGGCCCAGAAGGGTGTTAACGCCAAGGTTCACTATACTGGCTGGCTCACCAATGGCTACAAGTTCGACAGTTCCCGTGATCGTGGCCAGCCCTTCGATTTCCCCCTGGGTGGCGGTCGTGTGATTCGCGGTTGGGACCTGGGCGTGCAGGGCATGCTCCCTGGCGAAAAGCGAATCCTGATTGTTCCCCCGGGACTTGGCTATGGTAGTCGTGGCGCAGGTCCGATTCCTGGTGGATCCACCTTGATTTTCGCTGTGGAATACCTGGGCGAGTAAATTCATACAAATCCTATCGTTTTTCAAGGAAAGGGCCTCTAACGGGTCCTTTCTTTTTTAATATTGTCTACAATAGACGAGGTTTAGATGAGAATTTCCACAAAGGGTCGATACGCTTTAAGGGTCATGGTCGATCTGGCTAGGCAGGGCCGTGAAAACTACGTGAAGCTTCAGGCTTTGTCCGCTCGCCAGCAAATTTCCGAAAAATACCTGGAGGGCATCCTTGGGACGCTGGTCCGCGCCAAGGTGTTGGAAGGTTCCCGCGGAAAGGGCGGTGGATATCGTATGCGCTGTGAGCCCTCTGAATGCAGCGTGTGGGATATTCTGAAACTGACGGAAACTTCTGTGGCTCCTGTTTCTTGCCTGGACGACGATGTGAATCGTTGTGAACGAGCGGATTCTTGCATCACCCTTCCTGTATGGAAGGAATTGGATAGCCTGATTCGTGGTTATCTGGAAAGTGTAAAGTTGGATCAGTTCATCCGTAACCTGCCTGACAGCGAAGGCGAAATTCCTGATGGAAAGCAGTGGAGCTGTGGGTTGTAAATTATGGAACAGACTTTCGTCCTCCCTACAGTTCTCGTCGCCAATGCGTTTGGTCTTTTTCTAGTCTTGATTTTGATCGCCAGTAACTTCTGGCGTCTAAAGGACAAGTCTGCCGAAGGTCGTAGCATTCTTTGCCTCTGGGGCCTGACTTTGGTTGGCTGCGTTCTGGAACCGTTGGCCTATGCCTTAGACGGTGTTCCTGGAATGGTTGCGTTTTATGCGAACTATACGGTGAATTCCGCGCTCTATATAATTAACATGTTGTGCGCTTTCTGCTGGTTCCGCTTCCTGGTTAGCCATATGCAGTTCCGATTGAAATTTGTTCACAAGGCGATCCTTGGCGGTTTTTTATCCCTAGGCGCTTTTACGATTATCCTGAACTGCTTTATGCCGGTGGTATTCGATGTTGATAGCAACAATGTCTATGTCCGTAAGTTGGGATATTACCTTTTCGTGTTTATTGATCACGGCTTTGTTATCGACAGTCTGATTCTTTATCTGATCGGCCGTAAGAGGGGCGGCCTTCTCAAACTGTTCCCCGTCTGGGTCTATGCCTTGCCTTTCGTGGCGGGAACTGTCTGCCAGTCTCTCCTCGATGGAGTGTCCGTTCTTTGCTCCAGTTATGCGGTTTCCATTGCGGGACTTCTTGCTAGCCTCCAGAAGAACATGATCTATAAGGACAATTTGACGGGGGCGTTCAACAAGGCTTACCTGGACTTTATTTCCTATCAGTTCAGCAAGGAAAAAAATAAGAAGGTAACTGCAATCCTTTTGAATATTAACGGATTCAAGTCCATTAATGAAACCTATGGACGTGATGTGGGGGACAAGGTCCTTCAGTCCTTGGCCCGCTTGCTGAGTCATGCTGTTGGCGAAACGGGAAATGTAATTCGTTATTCTGCGGATGAGTTCTTTATCCTGATGCATTCTCGCACGGCCATGGTGTCTAGCGTGAGCATCGCCCGCGTTAAGGCGAACATTGCCGACTACAACAAGCTGCGTGACTGTCCCTGCAAGATTTCCGTGCGAATGGGTGCTTTTGAAATGGATTTTGGAAAGAGTAGTATTAATTCCAAACTGAACGAAATGAATCAGGCCTTGTTATGATTTTTCTGCCAGCCAACATAGATCATCAGTCTTTCTACCAGTCCAAGTATCGCTTCTACAGGCGTTTTACCTACTGGGTTGCCGTGGTTGCGGTTCTTTGCATGCCCATGTACTTTGTATCGGACTGCCAGCTGTTTGGTCGCGTGGCGTGGGAAACCCTGCCTGCCCGAATTGCACCGTTCTTTCCTTTGGTCGCCTATGTGTGGCTTGCCAAACGAAACCGTAATTACAAGGTCATGGTACCTGTGACATATGTCATGCTCCTTGTCATCCTGATTTGCACGATGTGGGCGGTTTATTTCCTTCCGGATAAGACCCATTTTTCGGAGGGCGCCTGCATCATTCAGCTGCTATTCCTCGCAGTCGGTTTTTCCGCTCCCTGGATTTATTCGACGATCGCCCATTCCTTGATTATAGTTCTTATTCTTGCAACACATCCTTTGATTCACTACCAGAACCTGGATATTCTCCTTTCCTTGAATATTCCTTGCTGGATCGGTATTTGTGCCTGCCATTATGTAATGGAGAAACTTTATGTGAAACATTACTTGATGTCCGAACGCCTCAGCTACCTTTCCCTGTATGACGAATTGACTGGGGCTCATAACCGAAACGTAACGAAGACTTTGATCCGTAAGGATGGATCAAAGTTTGTGGATGAGTTCATGGAGCCGATTAGCCTTGCCATGTTCGATATTGACCATTTTAAGCGGGTGAACGATGATTATGGCCATCCTAGCGGGGATAAGGTCCTGAAGGAATTTGCTGCTACCGTGTTGGAATCCATACAGGAGAAGGACTGTTTTGTTCGTTGGGGCGGTGAGGAGTTCGTTCTGATTCTCCCGCAGACCACCATTGAGCGTGCCCGCACCTTTGTGGAGGATATTCGCCAGAAATTTCATGACAAGGACAATGGCGTGTGCCCTGTGACCGTATCGGCTGGTATTGCCGGTTATAATGGCGAAAACTACAAGCTTGCCATCGACAATGCGGACAAGGCTCTTTACCAGGCAAAAAATCAGGGCCGTAACCGCGTGGTGGTTTACGACCCTTCCATGGATTAACAGAAAGTTTTTGTTCGTTCTAGAGGCCGTCGATTTCGACGACCTTCTTGTTATTGGTGCTGCCCAATACGACGCGGACGTCTCGCTTTTTCACCTTGAAGTGCTCCGCCAGAAGTTCGCAAATGGCTTCGTTGGCAGCGCCCTCCACGGGAGGTGCCTTTACTTCTACCTTGTAGCTTCCGTCGGGCTGGGGCGTTACGCTTTCCCGCTTGCTACGGGCGTGTACCTTGATGTTGATTTTCATGGGGTGGCGTGTGGCGGTTATGCCAGGACGTTGCCGGTCGGGGGAACTTGCCTTCTGGGCTGCTCCTGGGCTTCCAGATCTCGCTGGTCGTTCTCCATGGCGGAAAGCAATTCTTCCTGACCCTTGATGAGGGAACGGCAGCGGATGAAATAATTGGCGCGAATCTGCTTCAGCTGTTCGATTTCCATGCGGAGTTCTTCGGCTTCGCGCTTGGTGCTCTCCACTTCGCGAACGGCACGGGCCTTGGCTTCGGCGATGATGATTTCCGCTTCCTTTTCGGCGGTCGCCTTCACTTCGTCGATAGTGCGCTGCATGGTAACGACGGCGTCTTGGATGGTCTTTTCGATCTGACGGTAGTAATTCACGCGTTCTTCGGCGACTTTCAGGCGTTCGGTCAAGTCGGTACGGTCTCTGGACATCTGTTCGAATGCCTTGGCGGCGGTATCAAGGAATGCCTTGACTTCGGCAGGGTCGATGCCTCCGAGGCTTTTCTTGTGGAAAGATTGATTTCGAATGTCAAGAGGTGTAAGTTCCATATTAGACCTGCGATTTCTGAGCCGAAGCTATTTTGAGACCTAATATAATAAAAAGCCGTATGGTGCCGCATGAGTTTAAAACAAATTGCATTATGGACAAGGGTCTGTGTAAGCATCCTTTTGGGGACGGTGCCGTTCCAGGTTTTTTCTCCTTGTGTTTATAAATTGTTGATAAAATGAAATGATGGCTGTGGATGGCTAAAAAACGGCGGTAAAAGTTGCTTTTATGCGGATGGAACCCCTTGATTTATCATGAATAATTACTAACTTTGCAAACCGAAAAATTTTTTTTGGACTTTTAATAAAGGTTACTACAATGAAAAGAACTTTCCAGCCTCACAATCGTAAGCGTGTCAACAAGCATGGTTTCATGACTCGTATGGAAGACCGTTGGGGTCGTGCTGTCCTGAGCCGTCGCCGCGCTAAGGGTCGCAAGCGCCTGACTATCAGCGACACCATCTACAAGAAGTAATTTGGGAATTGGCTCGTGGCCAGTCTACGTTCTTATAGGCTGCCCAACCAGCCCGCTTACCGGCAAGTAGCCGTCCAGGGAAAGTACGTCCGCGGTTCATCGTTCTCGATGAGGTGGATTGACAGTCCGGACGGTTTTTGTCGTTTCTGCTTTTTAGCGAAAAAGAAAAACGGCAATGCCGTTTACCGCAACAGGTGCCGTAGACTTCTGCGTCCTCTGTTCTATGGGATGGTTCCCCATATTACAAAGCCCGTCTGGGCTATGATAATTGTGAACGATAAGGCCGAAGAAGTGACTTCGGAACGTTTCCGCGAAACCGCCGAAAAAATCTTCAAGAAAATGGAATGGAGCCAGGATGCAGACTCCTCCAACCAGAATGGATAAGGTCCGTCATGTGGCTAGGAGCGTTTTGATCGCGCCTATCCGTCTCTACCAGATTATCCATCCTTATTTCTTTCATGGCGTCTGCAGGTTCCAGCCCACCTGTTCTCAGTATGCAATTGAGGCAATCCGGGTACACGGAATCCTCAAAGGTTTCTATCTTGCGGTTTTTAGAATTTTAAGGTGTAACCCCTTCTGTAAAGGCGGTTACGATCCCGTACCTCCTAAAAAGGAAAGAAGATGAACAAGAATACCCTTTTCGGAACCATCCTCGTTGTGGCGATCATGGTTGCCTGGTTTGGCTTTGGCCTTTCCGGAAAGCAGGCTCCTGCTGCTGCAACTCCGGCTGCAACTGAAGCAATCGCTCCCCAGAGCGAGACTTTGGCTCCTGCCGCAGCCCCTGCACCTGTAGCCGCCCCTGTGGCAGCCGCACCTGTTGCTGCTGATTCTGCAAACGCAGATTCCACCGCTGCTCCGGTCAAGGTGATCGAACCTCGTACTATCGTGGTGGAAACTGAAAAGTTCATCATGACGCTTAGCAACAAGGGGGCTAAGGTCCAGAGTGTGGTGGCCAAGGTCCTGCCGGACTCTACAGGTGCTTTCCCGGAACTGATCCAGGATACCACTCTGGGAGCCCTGAACCTGAAACTTGGCGCCTTCGACCTGGGTGCTGTTCTCTTTGATGCCGGCGAAGTACCCGAAAAGATCGTTGTGGAATCTGATACGACTGTTCAGTTTGTCTTTACAGAAGGAGCAAGCCAGGTAATCCGCTCCTACAGCTTCACCAAGGATGGCGTTGCTGTTCGTCAGGTGAACAAGTTCATCGGTTTCCAACCCCGCGGTTACGAACTGGCTATGGATGGCGGCCTGAAGGAAACGGAAGTGATTCCCACGGGTCGTAGCGTCGGTGGCAACTCCTACTACTTTAGCGAAATCATTTACAACAACACCAAGAATGTTGAACGTGAAATGAATAAGGATGGCGGCGTTCTGGAAAATGAAACCGGCCGCGTAAGCTGGGCTGGCCTTCGCCGCAAGTACATCGCCATGACCATGCAGTTCGACACTCCGGTGGCAGCTTCCATCAGCGCTACCCCCATGAAGGTTCTCGAAAATGATGCCGATCCGGGTACCTACAAGCTTTCTCTCCGTGACGAAATCCGTTCCGATTCTCTGGCTTACAGCCTGATGGTACTTCCCTTGGAATGGAACCAGCTGGAAGCTCTGGACAAGGGTTACGAAAAGGTCATCGTCAGCGGTTGGCGCTGGTGCGGTGCTGACGTGTGGTTTGTCTTTATCTGCAAGATCCTTCTGAAGCTCTTGAACCTGTTCTACAGCATTATTCCGAACTACGGTATTGCAATTATCATTGTGACCTTCATTGTTCGCGGTATCACCACTCCGTTTACCGTCAAGCAGATGAAGTCTACCAGCGCAATGTCCAAGCTGAAACCTCAGCTGGACGAAATCAACGTGAAGTATCGTAGCGATCCCCAGAAGAAGCAGGCTGCCATTATGGAACTCTACCAGAAGAACGGCGTGAATCCGCTGGCTAGCTGCACTGGTGGCTGCTTGCCCATGATTTTCCAGATGCCTATCTTTATGGGTCTGTTCTTCGTGCTGGGTCGTGCTATTGAACTTCGCGGTCAGCCCGCATTCCTGTGGATCTCTGACTTGAGCCGTAGTGACGTGGTGTTCAGCGGATTTAGCATTCCGTTCATCATGCCTGCAGGTCTTGCCCTGCTTCCCATTATCATGGTGATCACTACTTACTTCCAAACCAAGGTAACCATGGGCGGTAACGCCGGTATGGATCCTGCACAGGCCAAGATGATGACCTGGATGATGCCAGCCATGATGTTCCTGTTCAGTGCCGTGATGCCTTCTGGCTTGGTGCTTTACTGGATCGTTTCCAACATATGGAGCATTGCCCAGTACAAGATTATCCGTCGTGACCAGAATGGTTCCTCCTCCAATAAGACGGTGAAGGGCAAGAAGGTCCAGGACGCAGAAATCGTGAAGTAAAAAACTTATCCACGGAAATTTAAGAGAGCAGACCATCTGGGCCTGCTCTTTTTGTTATTATTGAGATGAATAACAACAAAAGGGGTTAGTTATGAAAAACAAGACTCTCAAGTTTTTAATGTCTGCAGCGGTTGCTGCGTTCTTTGTCGGCTGTTCTTCCGACAGCCATTCTCCTAGCAAACCTAAGGATGAAGCTCCCCAGAGTAGCTCTTCCGTAAATATTGATGAATTGCTAGGCATCAGTTCCAGCTCTGTTGGTGCTTCTGGTTCTGTAGACAAAAGCTCTGCAAGTACCGCGAAGTCTTCCAATTCCAATGCTACCGTAAGTTCTTCTTCCAAGGGATCTTCTTCTGTGGTGAAGCCGGTAGATACTGAAATTGTTCGCTCTGCTTGCGATAGCAAGATGGATGACGCTGGTTTCCAGGCTCTTGATGCTACCAACTCCAAGGCTTTTGAGCTGTTCAAGACCTTGGGCGATAAACAGTTTAGCGATGCAAAGGATTTGAGTGCAGAAGTGAAGCCCATGTATGCAAAGATCCTGCAGAAGTATCCCAATAGTTGCGGCGCTCAGCTGGGTTATGCTGTAGCCAACTTGGTGGACTTGATCAACAATCAGGAAATCAAGAAGTTCTTTGATACTGGCGATGCTGCTGACGAGGCTACCTGGCTTTACGAAGGTAATATCAAGACTTCCAAGTTCCTGAAGAGCTTTGCCAATAGGGCCGGTGAATCTATCACCATTAACGCTCAGAATATTATTGCGACTCAGATTCTCCCTGCCTTGGATACTTCTATCGCCTATATGCAGAACGTCCTTGCATATGACGATTACACCATGCAGTTCATGGCTGATGGAAAAAAGCGTGAACTGGACAAGAGTGAATTCGGTCCTGCAATTGGCGCCATGTTCGGCACCAAGGCGATCCTTACCATATTGGTGAGCCTGAACTTTGAATTTGACGATAACGGCTCTTATGACTGGTACACTTACATGACGGACGTAAGTCTTACCGATGTGGGTGTGCATAACGAAAAGCAGACCAACGCCATTAAGTTCCTGGCAAGTTTGCTGGGCAAGAATGGCGCCTTCTCGACCGTAAACTCCGGCTGGGAAAAACAGTGGAACTCTGTTCCAGCCTTGCTGGACAGCGCCCTCCGCGAAACTCGTGCAGGCCTCAAGTATGGCATTAACGAATCCATGGAAGAAGGCTCTCAGGTTTATGACATTTATGTGGTGGGTGATGGTGCCGACGCCGATGTCAGCGTAAAGGACTTGCAGGATGCTGTAAGCGCCATTGATGTGGTCCTGAACGAAGTACTGGATGGCCCCTATGTCATTGATTTCGGTGATTTTAGAGGAGACCTGGATTACCAGCTGACTATCGACATCAGAAAGTTCTTTGAAAATACCAAGGGCTATGAACCGTTCCTGCCTTACTACGTATTTGAAGATCCTTCCGATTTCGGAACATTCTACTTTACGGATGCTGATGGTAAGAAGACTGCTTCTCTCCGTGATTTCCAGGGTGATAATAGCCGAATGACCGAAGCGAATGTCTACAACAAGCTGTATTTCCCTGATCCGTCCTTTGGTGGAGTCTTCCCCAAGTTCAAGACTCAGAAGGATGTCTGGGACTTCCTGATTCAGCTTGATCGTCTGTAGTCTTCGCTTGCATCGCGATATACTAAAAATAGTTCTCGGGCTGCTGCTCCTTACAGTGGGCAGCTTCGCCTGGAATACAAAGGCCCTTGTGGATTGCAATGGCCTTTTTTTGCTTGACCAGAAGGAACGTAAAATTAGCGCTTCCGCCTGCATTGTTTCGGATTCCACTCAGGTGAAAAACTGGATGGTGCAGGGTGGCTATGCCCAGTTGGGTTTTGAAGGAAGCTGGAAATACGATGGCATGAACGAGTTCTATACCTGGACTCTTTCCGGTAGCAAGGATTTGAATCTGGGATATGCTTCTGTGCAGTCTGATTTTAGGCACATAAACTTTCGCATAGATGCGATGTCGTTGCCTCTGTTGGCTGCGACTACCCACTGGGACGCTCTGGATTCCATGATCTATGCCAGTGCTACTTATGGACGGGGACGTATAGATTCTGTTCACGTAAAGTGGAAGTCCGCTGCGACGCTGAATATTATCCCTGTGGTGCAGGGCGCCTATGAAAATACGTTCCAGTTCAGACGCTTCAAGTTAGGATCTAAACTGGATCATCACCAGATGGATGTGGGTTTCACCTATGGTGATACGGATCCCGTAACGGATCGCGAAGGCTACGTATTTAGTGACTCCTCGAATTTCTGGGCGATTGATCCTTCCTATACTTACAGAAATTTTCCCCATGAATTTTCTGCAGATTACGTGTATATCTATGCGGACCAACATTTCTTTGGCTTGCTGCGAGAAGAAGGTAGCGAAAAACGATTCTTCTATTTGCCTGCAGGCTTGGATGTGAACCTGCTTCATCTGAATTACAAGCATTATACCTATGCGGATTCAAATAGGGATGCTCATTGGGAAACTCATGGAACGTACGCTCAGCTGGACTTGAATATTCCTTGGGAAGAACGTCGCTTTTACGAGACTATGGCGCCTAACCGTGCGCTGACCAGTTCCATTATTAAAACCTTGTCCTTTAGCGTGTTTACCAGAAATTTCCGCGTGTATGGGACGGGTTCCTTCCGATTCGGGGATCTAGGTTACGAATATGACTGGGACATTGTGAAAGGCGGTTGGCACTTGAAACCTAGGGCTGGCATTGATGTGTTCTACTTGAATGCCCATGCGGAATTACGCAAGCGTACGGAAACCTCCAATGTGCTCTACGCAAGTCATTATACGGATACATTGAGTTGGGATATTGATGTGGTGGGATCTATGGTTTCTGCGGGTATTGCGTTCGAAACTCCCAAGGAACATTTCTTTGCTTCATTGGATGTCTCTCAGGTGGTGCCCTTCTATTACAATCTTGAAAAGTACCCGCCTGTAAAACAGAGGGTCGTTATTCCGGAAGAAAATCCGGATGCCCCCATTGTGGAGGATGTTCCTAACGTCAGTGAAAACGATGTGTCCCATGTGAATGATTTCTTTAGGCTTTTCAGAAACGGCTTTATGATTCGGGTTAAGGCGGGCGTTTTCTTTTAGATGTTTTATGGATATAGCAAAAGACTCCTCGGCAAACGCCGGGGAGTCTTTGTTTTGATTGAATTGAGAGGATTACTTGAATTTCATTACTCGGGAAGTATTACCTGTGCGGATGATGTAGGTTCCGCTGGTAGGTACGGTAATGTTACTTCCTTCGCCGCGCTTGATCAGCTTGCCCTTCATGTCATAGACCGCATAGCCCTTACTTGCGGAAACAGGTTTCACTGCAGTCTGGATTCCCATGATAGCCTTGTTCAGCACCGGGCCGGCCTTGAACTTGATGTCAATAGGATCCATTCCGTTGATGTAGATCTTAGCTTCGTTGGATTCTGTACCTAGGGATTCCTTATCCATATAGACGTAGATGGTGTCAATGCCGGAAGTACCGACTGTTTGAGTAGCTCCGTCAATGAAAGCGTATTCATTCTCACCAGTCTTTGCGTAAAGGTGAACTGCGGAATTGTTTGTGTAGACGGAATAGGAAACACCGATGGCGTCATAAGGACTTAAGTAGGTGTTCTCAATGTCTCTAACCATTGCGGAAATGTAAAGCGGCGTAGGAACTCCTGCAACAATTTCGCTATTAAAGGTATGAGTCAAACCTTTGATGAGGTTTCCGTTAGTATCCAAGGCGTCGGCACTTTCCGCTGATAGAATTTCGACCGAGTAGCTCATGCGGAAGGCGGCGAGCTTCTTTGCTTTTCCATCGATTTCTACAAAGAGTGTCCATCTGCCAGGAGGCAGGCTTATAGCTTTTTTATTGACCTTGGGGTTGTAGGGGTCGGAAAGATCAATGCCTCCCTTATTCAAGGTGCCCGGCGTTAGCAACTGTGCGGTTTCGCGATCGAAAACGCTGCCGTTGGATAAGTAGTACCTGATGGTTGCTTCGGGCAGATTCTTCTTGATGGCTTCGCCGCAGAGTGTTTCATCTTGATCCTGACTGCTGGGGAATTCGCTACAGGAATTTGCCTTGCTATGAGCGTAGCACAGTTGATATGCTACTTCACCCATTACTCGGTCAAGGACGGGGAAAGCGGTAATTTCAGAACGACTCTGGAATGTACTTGTCATGTCTAGGTTAGAACTAATCTGGATGTTGTCCAGGGAAGATTCCTGATCGCAGTAGAAAATTTCCAGATTGTAGTAATATCCGTCGTCAAGCGCAGATCCTGCCGGGGACTTATAGGAGTCTATGTCAAGAACGACTCCATTGTGATCGCCCTGCGTTGTTGTTGCCTGTTTGCCATCAATGAACATCCAGGCAAGGCTAGCGTTGTGGACGCTAATTTTCTGGTGAGGCGCCTTGGCAAAGGATGCTTTTATGGATGTGCAGGTAGCGTAGTGCTTGTCATTGGTTGTGCTCCATGTGTCTTCAGTGACTCGCCTAAAGTTGGATTCTCCGCAAGATGCATCGCCAGTTCCAAAAACAGCTGCTAGCTGTTCCTTGTCTGTTACGCACTGGGGACCACAAGCTTCAAGTTTGTCAATTTCAGTCTTGGTTGCTGGATATGTGTTTGTGAATACGGAATAGGAACAAATGCCTTCTGCTCCATCAGGATAAATAGTGTACCAACCATCATCTCCCGGAGATAAAAACTGGTCCATGTCGGATACGAAGTACAGACTGTCTTGATCATATGCGGCAAAAAGAGTTTTCAGCGGAATGGGTGTTGGGAGGGCATTGACTTCCCAATTGCCGTAAAACCCAATCATGTCTTCCCGTTCCGTGTCGTTATTTCGATAAAAGACGACGTTGTCCGAAACATCTTCATCGACGGTGTAGCTGAACCAACCACATTTGCCTGGAGCGACAGACATTGCCTTACCAGTCTTACCCCCGTCCAGACTGATCATGGGCGTCGCAAACGTCCATTCAGTATTACTCGGGGGAATGAGAATGTTGATTGTTTTGGCTGCATGGGTGCTCTGCGCACCTGCAATTGCAGCAGAAATGGCAAGAATCGTATGAATCTTGTTCATATAGCCTCCTAACTGATGAATGCCAGCTAACCCTTGCTGGCGATAGATGTTATTTGTTCCATCTGATGAAAAACTTAAATAAAGAAAAAGCAAAAAGGAGGATGAATCTCCTTTTTGCAAAATTGTGTGACGAATTTGACGAATTATTGTCAAGGTTTCTATTTGTATTCGTCTCCGTCCAGATTTTTCCTAAGTAGTTTGTACTTGGTCTTGATGGCGGTGCGAAGGATTGGCCAACCTACCTTCTGGAAGGGCTTTTCCCATAGCTTGTCTGCTGCGCGCTTGATATTTCCATCTACAGAGCGGGGGAGCCAGTCGGGATCGAAATCGCTAGCAACGCCTGCATCAAGAATCAGCTTCGCATAATTTGCATTGAGGGAATCGTAGGCGCCCCTGCGGATAAAATGAACCTTTTCCTTGAAGTTGAATCTGCTTTGGAGCAATTTTCGTTTGACGAATCCTGCGCCTTGTGCAATCAGTTCTGGATAGGCGAACATAACGGGCGCTTCTGTATGGTATAGTGCTTCCATTCGGACTTCAGCCTCGTCGAATGTATTGGCGAGACCAATTTCCAGCTTATGGACTACATCGTAGAAGGTTTCCTGTTCCGGAGTTTCCATCATGTGGAGGAAAAATGCCCCCAACGCAGGCTGCTTCAGGTAAAGAAAGTAGCTTTGGAGGTGGCGCCTGACTTCCGTATTTTCCGTTAAGGAAATTGCGTCCGCCGGGCTTGCCTCCGCCCTACGGAAGTATTCGTCAAACTTGTTCTGGTAATACACCATGGAGTCGTTGATCAGCAGGAGTCGTTCCAGGGATTGCATTCCCGTGGGGGCCTTGTCCTTCAGGTAACGCCGCCACATACCAAAGTCAAAACCGTGATTTTCCGTCAGGTAAAGATCGATGTTCTTTTCCTTCAGGAAATTCACAGTCTCCTTGGAAAGTTCGCGCCTGTTGGTCAGCAGCACAACTTTAAAGTCAGTCTCCGCTAGATGAGTGAGCGCAAACTGGACATAGCCGGGGAGTGTTTCCCCGGTTTGGTAACTGGCGTACAGAATAAGCTTTGTTACTTGATGAACTTGTTGAATCACTTGTCGAACCTTTATCTACGTCCGGAACGTCCACGTCCGCCACGGCCCTTGGCCAGCTTTTCGCCGTAGGCTTTGGCGCCTGTAGACTTTTCCTTTCCGCGAGAGGCTTTACCACGAGCATTGCGACCGGTGCGTTCAAAGCTGGGGGCATCTGCGTCAGATCCGCGACGACCACGGCGACCGCGACTACCTGCAGAAGTGAATGCTGGTTCGTAATCGTCATCGTCGGGCTGGCTCAGGTAACCCATGGCTTCGGCAGCTTCTGCACGGTCCATACGTTCGTTGTAGTTACGTGCGTCGTCGTCAATATCCTTGCGGGTACGGCGCTGCTTCTTGGGTTCGGTCGAAAGCTTTTCTATAAGGCTAAAGTCTGCCTGGCCGCGGAGAGGATCCACACGGAGAAGCTGGACCATGACCTTGTCGCCACGGCGGAAGGTGCGGCCACTGCGCTTGCCGAATGCAAGACCCTGGTCAGGGTTAAAGACGTAGAAGTCGTCGCCGGCAATATCGCGGTAACGCACCAGGCCTTCGGCAATGGGGTCGGCGATAGAAACATAGATGCCCCATTCTTCAATTCCGTTAACTGTTGCTTCGAAATTGTCACCGATACGGTTTCTCAGAATCCAGCAGCTACAGGTCTTGATGGCGATGCGTTCGGTCTTCATGTTCTTGATTTCGTTGGCGGAAATCAAGTCGCAGACTTCAATGACACTTTCCTTACGTTCTGCAGTAATTTCCTTGCCCTTACGAGCTAGTTCACGATGGCACCATAAGTCGGCGTAACGACGGATGGGGCTGGTGAAGTGGCTATAGTCCTGCCAGTTCAAGGCGAAGTGTCCAAAACTGTTGGAGTCGTAATGAGCCTTCTGCATACTGCGAAGGATTCGGTTGGTAAGAGTTTCGTCGTCCCCAGCCTTCTTGATCAAATGTTCGTAAAGCTTGAATGCGGTGGGATTCAAGTTGGTGTCGCCACTGCGGGGCTTGCCCAGTTCGCGGAGCATGACCGGAGAACCCTGGAACAGGTTGGGGTACATATAGTACAGTTCCATAATGTCCTTGGTATCCGGAGCTTCGTGGATACGGTAAATACCCTGGAGACCGCGCCTCTTCAATTCCTTGGCGCAGCAGTTGTTGGCAATCAACATACATTCTTCCACCCAGCTGTTGGAAATGTCTGTGGTGCGGGGATAGATGTCCATGGGTTCGCCGTTCTCGTCGAAGTGGCAACCAAATTCCGTGCTCTTGAATTCCAGCAGACCATCTTTAGTGCGGTTCTTCTTCAGCTTGGCGGTCACATCGGCCAGGGCCTTCATGTCTTCGTCCCCTTCCTCCCACAGTTTCTTTGCCTGCTGGTAGGTGAGGGAACGGGTAATACGAACGATACTGCGATGGAAATCCCAGCTTAGGACGTTGGCGTCCTTGTCCAGAATAATCATGCAGGTGTGGGCGCAACGGTCCACGTCCTCGTGGAGGGAACAAATATCACTGGACAGTTCATCCGGAATCATGGGAACTGCAGTCCAGGGCAGGTACTGGGTGTAACTACGTTCCATGGCCTCGTAGTCCAGGGCGCTGCCCTCGGGAACATAGTAGCTTACGTCTGCAATATGGACGCCCAGCTTGTAGCCGCCGTCTTCCGTACGTTCCACGGAGATGGCGTCATCGTGGTCCATGGCGCCTTCCGGGTCAATACAGAGAATGACCGTCTTGCGGTAGTCCACACGACCCTTGAAATCCTTGGCGGTAGGTGCCTTGATGCTTGCCACGTAATCCCGGATTTCCTTGCTGAAACCCTTGGGAAGGTTGGCGTCGTCCTGGAACTTCTGGGTGACCTCCTTCCAGGTCATGGAATCCAGTTCGGCGGAGTGGTCCACCTTGGCCAGGTAGCTGTGCTTGCGCTTGGGATGAGGATAGAGGGTGAAACTGATGGTTTCCCCTTCCTTGCCCGGAGCCTGGCGGCGGTGGCACATCTCGAATTCCTTTTCCGTCTCCAGTTCCGTGACGATCCAGTCTTCTTCGCCTACCTGGTGGAGGATACCGCGGCGGACGCGGGTACTCTTGTCGTCTGTAGTCTGGCGACGGCTGCGGGCTGCCGGACGGCGGTTGTCCCCGTCGCTTGCCTCAGCCATCTTTTTCAGGCGCTTTTCCCGCTTTTCTTCCAGGGATTCCCCGTCACCGGGCTGGTATTCCTTGTTGCTGGTGCGCTTCAGGAGACCCTGCTCCACCATTTCGGCCAGCAGTTGCTTAAAGGCTACTTTCTGTTTTTTCGGCAGGCCAAGGGCTGCACGGAGGCGGCTGCCCACCATAGGTTCATCATGAAGAATGGCGAGAATCTGATCTTCGCTAGGTAACTGCATAGCCATTTTAGGCCTCCTTTTGCGCTTCATTTACGCATGCCGTCTCTGCCTGCATGTAGGGCAGTGCGGACTCAATCAAATCGTGGACCTCGTCCCTGAGGATTGCCATAGGTTTTTCGGCGTAGTCCTCGGGTTTTATGAGGGGGTGAACCACCACCTTGATCTGGCCTGGATAAATAGCCCACTTGACCTTTGGCAGTCGTTCGTTTACACCTATTAATGTAATTGGTAAAATGGGAAAGTGATGCTCTTTCGCCATGCGGAATATACCATTTTGGAATTTAAGCATCTTTCCGTCGATACTTCTGTGCCCCTCGGGGAAAACGGACAGGTTATGCCCCTGATTTAGACGGTCCTGGACCATGTTTCCCATACCGGCATTCTTTCTTGGATTCTGGTGAACCGGAATACAGCCGATGGAACTTAGGACCCATCCGAACAAAGGCGCTTTCCAGAGGGCCGCCTTGGCTATGAAAATAGTGGTGGAAATGGCCAGCCACAGGACGCTAATATCCATGAAACTGGAGTGGTTGGCCACCATGACAAATCCGTTCTTCTGAGGAATGTTTTCTACCCCTTCCACTACGATATCGATACCGAAAAGGCGGTGGACCTTGGGCAGGTAAAACAGGCAAATTCTGGTAATCTCGTTTTTTTTCTTGCAGATATAGCCCTTGTAGATAATGTAGGGTACGCCAATGACGCACATTCCCCCAAATACAAGGACGTAATAAAGTATGGCAAGTAAAAAACGCATAATGTTCTATTCCTAATTCAAGGATAATCTATATAAAAATAATCCGCGGGAACAACCCGCGAGTATAAATAAACAATAGAGAATAAAAGAGCTTAAAGAGGGCGGGGCAGCGCCCCCATTCATCTAAAATAACCTGACGAAAGCTCCGGTTGATCTTGAGGAGGTGCTTCAGCACCCCTCAAACAAAAAAGAAAAGGCCAGCCAAGACAAACTTGGCAAGCCGCATTCTTTTTTCGGGGGTTCAGGGGGCAGCGCCCCCTGCATTATTTTAAGCGCCAGTTGAGTTTCTGGCCGGCTGCCAGAGGAACTACGCCATTGACGATTTCTGGAACGATCCAGCTTTCCTTCACCACTTCAATCTGTTTTGTGGTGCGGGGAAGCCCGTAGAAGTCTGCGCCAAAGCCTGCGATGAAATTAGGGAGCTTATCCAGGGCATTTGCGTTTTCGAACTCCTGAACCAGAAGAGGGATAGCCACCGGGGCGCTGTAGACGCCCGCTGCCCCGCAAGGACACTCCTTTTTACCCTGCTGGTGCGGGGCAGAGTCCGTGCCCAAGAAGAACTTGGGAGAGCCGCTAAAGGCGGCTTCACGGATAGCGGCACGGTCTTCAGGCCGCTTCGGTAACGGCTTACAGAAATGGTGCGGCCTGAGGGCGTCACCGATGACGTCATCCAGAGTCATCATCAGGTGGTGAACCGTAAAGGTGGCTGCCACATTGGCGGGCAAGCGCTTGACTGCTTCCACAGCCTTGGCGCTGGACAGGTGTTCAAACACGATCTTCAGCTTGGGAAACTTTTCAGCAAGGATTTCCACGCGCTTGATAAAGGCGGGTTCGCGGTCCAGGCAGAATTCGCCCGGTTCTTCGCCATGGACGCACAAAATAAGACCAAGCTTTTCCATCATAGCGACAACAGGGAAAACAGCTTCAAAATCGCTGATACCGTCGGCACTGTTGGTGGTAACGCCTGCGGGGTAGTACTTGCCGGCCACTACGCCTTCTGCCATCATGTCCTTCAAATCCTGTTCCGTATAGTTCGGGTTCAGCTTGAAGGTCATGAGGGGCTTAAAGTCCGGGCGGACACTTTTGGCGGCTTCCAGGATTTGCTGCCTGTATTCCTTGATGGCTGCTGCGGAGGTCATGGCCGGAACGGTATTGGGCATGATGATGGCACGGCCAAACTGGGAAACAAGGTCACGGACATAGCCGGGCATCAAGTCGCCCTGACGCAGATGGGCATGGAAGTCGTCGGGTAAAGGTAGGAACATAGTTGAAATCGCTTAGTGTAGTTAGTGAAGAGGCGAGGATTGAGGGTTACGCAGTTCGCGGAACAATTCTCTGGAAATTTCACTGTCGGAATTGACCCAGTAGTCAAAGCTCTTGGGTTCCGTCAAAGTTTTACGATGCAGGAAGCAAATGTTGCAGTTCAATTCCTTGGCCATCAGAAGGTCGTGGGTCACGATGATGATGGTGGTCTTAAACAGCGTACGCATGTTGTCGATCAGCGGCAGCAGGTTTCTACGGTTGTAGTTGTCCAGACCTGCGGTCGGTTCGTCCATCAGGAGCAACTTCGGGTCCATTGCCCAGGAACGGGCGATGGCCACACGCTTCTGCATACCTACGGAAAGCTGATGCGGGAACAGGTCCGCCTCTTCGCGAACTCGCATCAAGTCCATGGCCATTTTGATCTTTTCCTCAATTTCCTGATCCGTACCCATGCGGTGGTAACGGAGGGGCAATGCGATGTTATCGCGGACCTTCAAGTTGGAGATCAGGGCTCCATTCTGGAACACCAGGCCCACCTGGCGCTTGGCTATTTCCAAGGCGGTCAGACGTTCCGGAGGAATGTATTCGCCAAAGTAGTAGATGTTTCCTTTGGAGGGTCTTACCAATCCGGAAATGATTCTCAGGAGGGCACTCTTGCCTTGTCCTGAACCTCCGCCAATGCACAGGGTCTCGCCTTTGGTTACAGCGAGGTTGGCCCCAATAATCAATTCGTTCTGGGGGTCGGTTTCCGACTTGCTGAAAAAACTCAAGGCGCGGGGCTTTGAAAAGAGGGTGCCTGCCAGGTCCTTGTACGTCAGGTGGATGTCTTCTAGTCTTAAGGCTTCGTCCAACATTAGATAATCGAGTTGATATTGTTCATGTAGTCAACAAAGTAGAAGAAAGAGAGAATCACGTCAGCGCACACAATATAGAGGAAGGACTTGATTACGGAACGGGAGGTTGCCTTGGGAACCTGACGTACGTCACGGGGGATGTTCAATGCCTGATAGCAGGCGTTGGTCGTGATAATCGCTCCGAAAACCAGGGGCTTAAGAATGATAAAGATAAAGTCGGTCAAAGAAATGGCGTTGAGAATTTCTGTACTAAGATAGCTCCAGGTCAATTGCAAATTCAAGGCGTTTCCGGACATGAAAATTGCGCCCTTGGTGGCGAGGTACCCGACGAAAATGGCTGTGGAACTAAAAATGATGTTCATGAAGAACATGGCGATACAACCGCCGATCAGTCCAGGCATTACAAGGAAACGGATGGGATTCACGCCCATGGTGGCCAAGGCATCCACTTCGGAATTGATGACCATGCTTCCGATATAGGTGGTAAGAGACGAACCGCTTCGACCTGCGATAAGGAACGCTGTAAGGATGGGACCGAGTTCTCGGATAATCACGATAACCAGCATATTGCCGATCACGTCCGAGAAACCCATCTTGCCCATCATGGTCATGACTTCGATAATTACTGCAGTTCCGAACAAGGTGGCCACCACGAAGAGCACGGGGAAAATTTCCACGCCCGTAAAGAAAGTCTGTGTAATGATGTTCTTGGCGTCCGTCCTGAAATTACGGTTCTTCGAGAATAAGCTGGCCATGGCCTTGCAGAACAGGGCGAATTGTTGACCAAGGGAACGTCTCAGGATAAACATCCCCATGCCATGGAAGATTCCTCCCAACAGGCTGAGCTTGAAACGTTTATTGGTCTTTTTATTCTGCATGATTACTTCAGAGCTTCAAGGATGTCTTCCCAAAGATAGTCAAGTCCGATTTTCTTGAGGGAGCTGACGCAGAGCGGATCCGCATCCAGATCGAAATTTTCTCGGATTTTCTTCATTCCCTGGGCAAGTTCAGTCTTGTTCACCTTGTCCAGCTTGCTGGCGATAATCAAGACTGGGCATCCCGATTCGCGGATGCTTTCCACAGTTTCGATATCGATGGCGTGACCGCCATGACGGATGTCCACCAGATAGATAAGCCCCTTCAGATCCTGGCACTTTTCCACATATTCGCGAATGAAGTCCGACATTTCGTCACGCTTGGAATTGCTGACCTTGGCGTAGCCTACGCCCGGAAGGTCTACCAGATAGAATTTCTTGTTGACGCCGAAGAAGTTAATCTCACGGGTTTTACCCGGAGTGGAGCTGACCTTTACCAGGTTCTTGCGGCCCATGAGGGCGTTCATGAGGGAAGACTTTCCCACATTGGAACGGCCCAGAAATGCGATCTGGGGGAGGCGTTCTTCCGGAAGCCCCTTCAGGCTTGTGGCTGCCTTTACAAACTCGGCGGAAGTAATCTTGAAGTCGCCGATCTGTACCACAGCCTGTGCGGTCTGTACCTTAGGCGGTCTTGCCTTTTTACCCTTCAACTTAGGGGCCATGGGGTGTTGTGCTTTTGCGGGCTTGGCAATATCTGTCATAAGGAAACTCTCCCTTCGAAAGCTCGTAGCATGGTGACTTCGTCGACAAATTCTAGTTCGCTGCCCATGGGGATACCGCGGGCAAGGCGGGTGCGCTTCACGTTAGTATTCTGCAGCATGCGGTCGATCATGAGGGCGGTACTGTCCGCTTCGGGACTGGAACCTAAGGCAAGAACCAGTTCCTCAATGCCTTCCTCCTGGATGCGTTTTACCAGGAGGGGAAGGTGAAGTTGTTCCGGACCGACTCCGTCCAACGGGGAGATGACTCCACCCAGTACGAAATAAAGTCCCTTGTGCACGCCGGAACGTTCAAAGGGGATGATGTCTGAACTCTTTTCTACGACACAAATGGACTTTGCACCGGAGCGATTCCTGCAGGTTTCACAGACTTCTACATCTGTAAAGGCGAAACAGTTGGGGCAATGATGGACTTTCGTAACCGCGTTGATTAGGTTATTCGCAAAACGCTCTACATCGTCCTTCCTTCTGGAAAGAATGTGGTAGGCCAGACGTCGGGCGGTCTTCTGCCCGATGCCAGGAAGGTCTGCGAATTCGCCAATCAGGGCGACAAGACTTTGCGGTTCTACGTTCATCTGTTAATTCTCTGCCCAGCTGTAGGATTCTGTAATACAGTATTTCAACTGAAGTCCGGAAATGCCAAGATCGCTAACGATGGACTGGATTGTCTGGCTGTCGTCCAGTTCTACGGCGTCTGCCAGTTGCAACAGTGCACCGAGACGTCCTGTGCGACTCAGAAGTGCATCCTTCATCTCGTCGTCGGTAGGTGCGTCGGGAAGAATGGTTTCCAGCGGTGCACGAACTAATGCGTCCATACGGCTGAGAAGGCCCACCATAAATGCCTTGGCGCAGAAATCGTCGTTCTCCGGATCCATCTCGCGGGCCAAAGTTTCCAGGAACTTTGCTCGATGGTTGGCGTTCTGGAACAGGGGCGATGCCTGGGGTGTCATGCCCAGTTCCGGACGGGCGTACAGCATGAGCATCAGCCATTCGTGGATGTTTCTCATGCCCACCCAGACGATTGCGTCCTTTACGGATTCAATCTTGCTGTGCTTGGTGTCCGTGTTGGAATTGACGAAACGTAGCAGATTGGTGGCGATATCCTGGTTCTGTTCCAGAGTCTCGCAAAGTTCCTCCAGGGATGGACGGGAACGCAACAGGAGAATCAATTGCAGGATTGTTGCAGAGGTAGCGTCAATCTTTCTGCCGGTAACTAATTCCGGTCTTGCGAAGAAGAAACCCTGGAAATAGTCGTAACCCGCATCCTGACAGCGTTTGAAGGTAGCTTCGTCCTCTACCTTTTCTGCCAGGAGCTTGATGTCCAGGACCTTGAAGAAGCCGGCGGCCTTCGTCATGGATTCAAGACTGTTGTCCACCACGTCCATCTTTACGTAGCTGACGTAAGGGAACAGGGGCTTAAAGCGCTGGATGAATTCTTCATTGAAGATGAAATCGTCCAGGGCAATTTCAAAACCCAGGGCCTTGTATCTCTGAATCGCCTTCACTACTGCTTCGTCCACTTCCACGTCTTCCAGAACTTCCAGCACAAAGCACTTGGGATTCAACAAACCGAACAAGTTGTCCAGCAGCATGTTTCGGCTGCAGTTGACGAAAGCCTTGTTTTTGCCGATCAGGCGCTGGATGCCGATGTTGTTCAGGACATTCTCGAGGACCTGTGCCGTCGCGAGTACATCGCTGGCAATGACCGCCGTATCGCTGGTCGGGGAATCCCTGAACAGCAGTTCGTAGGCAAAAATCTTGCCGTCTCGATCAAGAATCGGCTGACGAGCTAAGTAGGCGAGTGTTTCCATTGATTAGTAGGCAGTAGGAAGTAGGCAGTAGGATGTAGACAGTAGAATGTAGACAGTAGAATGTTGGCAGTTGGTGAAAAATATAAAGTAGGCAGTAGGAACCAGATTATTTCTGTCTACTGTCTACCAATAACTGCCTACTGAATTTAATGCGTAGCATTAAATTCGTGCGGACTTGATACCGAAGAGCAGGATGCTGCGTGCGCCTGCGTCCCAGAGCTTGTCCATGATGGCGTTGGCATCTTCCTGGGGCACCATGGCCTTTACGGAGTACCAGTCACGACCGTGGAGCTTGGCAACGGTAGGAGCATCGAGACCCGGAGTCAGTGCTACGGCCTTGTCCAGCACGTCGGCGGGGCAGTCGTATTCGATCATCATGTAGGACTGGGCCACAAGCTTACCCTGGATACGGCGGATCAGGGTGTTCACTTCTTCCAGGTCAGTCTTCTGGGGGTTGCAGTAAAGAGCGGCGTTGGAGCGGAACAGGGGTTCGCCGATAATGCGGAGACCTGCCTGCTTCAAGGTTGTACCAGTTTCCACAACGTCCACGATAGCGTCGGCAACACCGAGGCTCACGGAAATTTCAACAGCGCCTTCCAGAACCACAAAGTTCATGGGCTTCTTGTAGTATCCTTCAACAATGTTGGGGAAGGAGGTGGCGATGGTGGAATCCTTCAGTTCGTCGAGAGTCTGGATGGGGCTTTCGTTAGGAACTGCGGCGCACATCTTGGAAGCGCCAAAGGGCAGGTCCAGAACCTTAACAGCCGGGCTCTTGGCTTCGGCGTTGAAGTCGATGCCGGTGATGCCTGCGTCAATAATGCCGCGACCCACATACATGGGGATGTCGCTAGGGCGCAGGAAGAAAAATTCGATACCGTTCTTGGTGTCGATCTGGGTCAAAGTCTTGTAGGGCTTGGATGCCTTGTAACCGCAGGCCTTCAGAAGTTCCTGGGTGGGTTCAAAGAGCATGCCCTTGTTCGGGAGAGCTACCTTAATCATAGTTTAGCGTACACTTCTTCGAGGGTGAGACCTTTTTCTGCCATCATGCAGGCAACATAGTACAGAACCTGGGAAAGTTCCAGGCACTGGTCGTCGCGAGTTTCGTAACGAGCGGCCATCCAGCTTTCGCCGGCTTCTTCCACCAGCTTCTTGCCGATGCCGTGAGCACCCTTCTTGAACAGTTCGGTAGTGCTCTTGCCTTCGGGCATGGTTCTCTTGCGTTCGCAAACCAGCGCGTAGATTTCTTCAAATGTCATAATTGACCTCGTTTAGATTTTTATACGAGGGTAAAGATAGAAAATGTGCGGGAGAGACGTCTTTTGAAAGGGGCTGCGCAGGGGGAGAATCGCAGGTATAAAAAGAAAGTGGGGGCAGGTGACATCCCCTAAAAATTCACGGACAGTACAGCGCCCTTATGATCGTCATAAGCGAGAGGGACTATGATGAAACGTGGTTGTTGCGCTGTATGTTTATCGGAAACACGGGCCACTTTTTCCTGATAGAAAGTATTGCCGATGTACCAGCCGATGGAAGCTCCCATGAGAATGCCTGCCACCGCGTCGGAGAACCAATGGGCTTCTCCCTTGGCGCCTAGAACCATGCTGGTGGCGATGTAGCCTGCGTAAAGGCTGCAGCCCGCGATGACGTAGGGGTTATCCCTGTTGTAGCTGGCGATACTCATGGCAAGAGCTGCGTTCGTCATGGAGTGCCCCGAGGGCCAGCCATAGAAAACGCCCCGCTTGAAAAATCCCCAGTCGAAATCTCTGGAAAGTTCCCCAGTGTTCTTGCCCGCTTCGGGATGGGCACGGCCTGAAACCGCTTTCATTATGTTATTGTAGAGAAACGCCACGGCGGTTGCCTGGGCGGCTACTGCACCGGTGTTGTTCAATGCGGGATTGTCGCTGATGAACAGCATGTATCCGGGAACGAGAAAGGGGAAGAACGTTCCCATCATCATGCCGGGGGTAAAGGCAATTCCGTAGGCGACTTCATTCTGGCGGGCCGCAAAGCGGGCCACCTGCAAATCCACATCGTTAGTGGACAGGATGTAAGTTGCGGAACTTCCCATCATGTGAAACGCTAGCGGCCAGCCGAAAGCGCTCAACAGCATGTTGTGCCCTAGATGGTCAAAGGGCGAAACCTTCGTTACGTTGTCTAAAACTCGGGCGGAAGAATCCTGCGGACTCGTTTTTGTTGTGTCTAAAACCGCCTCTTGCCCGTAGACAAAAGTCGCAAGGAAAATTGTGGGGATAAGGGTTGCGAGACGGTTCATAAAAACTGATGCTGAAAGAGATTCTGAAACAAGTTCAGAATGACGTGGTTCGGCATGACTTTAGCTTACATCTGTTCCTTAATCAGGTCGATGATTTTCTCGATGGCAACTTCCGGATCCAATTCCGTGTCGCCGCCGGCTGCGCGAACGTGGCCGCCACCGCCGAAGTTGCTCACCACCTTGTTTACGTCCACATAGTAGTTGGAACGCATGCTGATTTTGTACTTGCCGTTGACGGGGTACAGGAAGACGGTAACTTCGGTGCCGCTGACTTCCCGGAGGGTATCTACAACGGTGCCCATTTCGAAAGGCTTCACGTCGTAGCGATCCATGTCGGCCTGAGTCACGAAGGAATAAACCACCTTGCCGTCCAGGGCCAACTTGGACTTTTCCAGGGCGAAGCCGGTAATGAGGGTCTGCTTGTAGCTGCGGGTATAGTAAGTCTCGTTGACGATCTTTGCGAAGTCGCAACCCTTGTCGATGAAGTCGCCTACTGCGTTCATGGTGCGCTTGCTGGTGCAGCTGAACTTGAAGGCGCCGGTGTCGTGAACGATGCCCAGGTACATGCAGTTGGCGGCATTCTTGCTTACCTTGTTTTTATCCAGCTGGAAGAACAGAACTTCGCTGGCGGAACTTGCTTCCGGTTCCACGATGTTCACGTTGCAGAGGTTCAGGGGGTTGCTAATATGATGGTCGATGTTGCAGGTGAACTTTGCCTTGGCGAGACATTCCGCACCCTTGGCGCCACAGCGTTCGAAGCTGGGGGTGTCCATCAAAAATGCCAGATCCACATCGCGGCCGTCGTATTCCGGCAAAGTCTTGTCTGAACCGTTCAGTAGACGGTAACTGTCGGGAAAACCTTCCACGAAAACGGTGGCGTCGATTTGCGGGTAGTTATCCTTGATGTAGTTGTAAAGACCCAGGGTAGAACCGATGCAGTCTCCGTCGGGGCGGACATGTCCAAAAATCGCAACGGTACTTGCCTTCTCGAGCATTTCGTCAATCGTCATAAGAACCTTCTTTTTTAAGATATATAGCAAAATGTTTAGGAAATATTTAACTCCGCTAAAAACCCCTACCGCTTTTGCGGCAGGGGCTTTTTCGTATAAGGATTTTAGTGGAATTATTCCTGCATAATGGGGATGGAGAAATTATCTTGCAGGTATTTAATCATATCCTTTTTGACGTTTCCTGCTTTAACTCGGTAGGCGTGACTTACTGCGTCGAAACCAAAAGATAAAATGTTGCCGGCAATTCCTACGCCAATTGCCGATATGCCACCGACACTCCAGGGACTATTTACATTGGCGTCAACCGCCAGCATGATTGCCCCGGCTAGGATTAGCCCCACGGAAGTCCAGGTGGTGATTCTGGAGTATCGATAGAAATCATCTGATTTCATCATGTTGTGTCTGTAGTCTTGCTGGAACTTGCCGAGAATTTCTGCATGGAAGGGGGATGTTTTTAAATCTACGGAAACCTCTTCGGAATCTGCAACGAAAGGCGGATTAGCTGCGTTGTTGACTTCGCTTGAATCGGCGGAAGTTCCTGATAAAACCATTCCCTTCGGAACAAGTTGCGCCTGGGCGAGTCCAAAAGACAATAAGAGAATTAGTCCCAAAAATATTTTGCACATATGTCTAAACATACAAAAATACAAGTGTTGAAATTTGCAAACACAAAAAATACCAAGCTTATTGTTATTTTTGAAAATATGAAAAAGTTCGTGATTCTTTTTGTTCTGGCAATTATCTTTGGCCTAGGATACCTATATACCAAAGGACTGGGAACCGAAAATCCCTTAGAAGAGGGTTCCTTGGAAACGGAGGTTTCCGCTGGAGAAAAGTCTCTTTGGGGGGTGACGGATAGAGCCAATATGGTGATGATTGCCTCCGTGGGATTGGGCCATCAGGAACGCCGCAAGGTCATTAGTGGCCGCCTGTACCAGAATTTTGTACAGCTGTTGAAAACTAACGGTGTCATGGATGACAAACTGACTTTTTCTGATGACTGTAACACCGGGGCTCGTCTGGAATTTTACCGCGATACAGTTCTGGTGGGTGAATACCGTTTGACGGATCGCATCGGTAAGGATAGTTCCGATGGGGTGTGGCTTCCTCGCCGAATTTCCAAGGTCTATAAGTTCCTGCGAGATCAGGGCGCCCAGCTGATGCCGTGTGGAAATGATCGTGAATCGGCTACTGCAATGGACTCCACGGAAAGTTCAAGGCCGACTTTGACCATGCCGAAGTTTGGTGCCGCCCGTAAGGCAAAGAAAAATTTGGAACGGGAAGCTTCCGTGGATAGCCTGGTCAATCAGGCGGTAGGTCGTTCCAAGCCTGTGGCGGGAATGATGGGAGAAACTCAGAATGCCCTTAAAATTCTGGATGAAATGATCATGGCTCAGGATACTGCCGTGGGGGAGCCTCTTGTTGATTTGCTCAAGAGGGTGAACCGTATTGAGGTTTCTTTCTATGATGATTCTACTGGAAAGGAATTGAAAAAGATAGAACTGACTTCCGACCAAATGGATAGCCTGAAAAAACTTTTGAGTCAAGGTCGGTATGAAACTTTTGCCATTACAGGTGATGTGTCTCTAGTACAATTTGTCAGGGTCACGTTGTTTGATGAGTTGACGAATCTGGGAGAATTAGTTCCGCAGAATCAGAAATATGGCCATTGGCTTAAAAAGAAGGGGACGAAAAATGGCGGATATTCCTTTACCGGTCATTGGATTCCCGAAAATCCGGAAGCCCTAAAATCCTTCTTTTCTATATTTCCGCAGGATTTATAAGGTGAACGAATTATGAACAAGTTTATGAAGACCGCTCTTGTCTCTGCTGCTGTAGTGGCTGCCGGCTCTGCCCTGGTTGCCTGTGCAAGCGGAAACAAGATGAACAAGCCCGAAACTTTCCAGAACAAGACGGGTGTCATTGGCGTTTTCCGTCAGGCAGCTTTCTATTGCTCTGACATTGCTCCCCAGTATATGACCTTGGGCGATTCCAAGATTCTGGTAAAGCCCAGCTGGAGCAGCGAACAGGACAATCTGTTCTTTAGCGAAATGAAACCGGGTATCGCCACCCTGTATTCCTACGAATACACTTGCTCCAACGAAGAAACCAAGCTGGTGCTGGATACTGCGGACAATGGCAAGAAGGCTTTCCCGGTTTCCGTGAAGGTTCCCGAATCCGGATTCTGCAAAATCGTGATTTCTTTCCTGGAAAACGACAACTTGTTCAATCATGATGACGACATGCTGTCCGAACAGTTCATGCAGAACGAAGTTGCCCTGAAGTATAGCGATGTCCCTTACTGCGATGTGATCGATACTAAGGGTAACGTCGTTTCCTTTATGGATCGAGATTCCTTGAACCGCGCCAACTATGAAACCGCTCTTGCTGCCTCCCGTAGCTTGACTGCAGAAGACGCCTACCCGCTGGTTGCTTTGGATGGCCGTGGTCTTGCCCAGACCAGCGGTGACAATTCCCAGGTCGTGCTGGTAACTTGGCACAATGATCCTGACAAGTATCGTGATGGCGCTACGATTAAGTTGGATGGTGAAACCCTGTGGGCATTCGCCGATAAGGAATTCCTGAAGTGGTTTCAGGAAAACAGTGACAAGGTCACCAACTGGAATCTGCGACTGAAGCAACTTTTCGGTAAGGCTCCGAATTATGATGCTGGCTACTTCACTGTTTACTGGGCTAATGTGAAGGACGTGTTCCGCCCTGCCTATGTTCCTGAAACGGGTGATGTAGTTATGAATGGTGCGTTCTCCTCTAGTTTTGAGGAAGATACCAGCGATAACGCCATGTGGTTCAAGAACTGGTTCCAGGAAACGGAACATCAGGCCAAAGCTCGCGAAGGCGGCTTCATGTGGACTCGTCTGGGATATACTTATGACTGGGGCCGCACCGATGGCGGCAAGTACGGCCTGACCGAATTTATCGTGAAGGACGGTGCTGAAATCGAAGTGAAGTTCACCCGTAGCACCAAGGGCTTCCTGAACTGGATCAAGGACAGAAAGTTCTAATCGACTTAAAACTTTTTGACGAGGACCCGCCACAATTGCTGGCGGGCTTCTTTGTATTTACGCTCGAAGGCGGTTTCCGGAAACTCCGGGTTGAAGGCTTCGCAGGAAATCACTTGAGGTGTCATGCCGAGGGCGCTCGGCATCGGCTGTTGGGCTGCGTCAGCCAGGATGCGGGAGGCTTCCGCAAATTCCCTGGCGTAAATTTCCCAGTTGGTACGCAATTCGGTGACGTCACCGAGAGCCGTCAAGGTGGGGAAGATGGGATGGAGGTGGAACCTGCGGGTGGCTTCACTTTCCTTGGGCCAAGGGTTGGGGTAAAAAACTGCGTGGTGCAGGATGTGCCAGCGGCCTGCCTGCTGTTCTTCTAGCGCCAGGCGCCAGAAATCCAGAAGTTCCCCGCGGACCCAGAATGCGTTGGACGGGCTGCTACCGGTCATGCCGAGATCGCCGGATGTCGGCTGTTCCAGTTGGTGTACATTTCCCGCCTTACTGAGACGTATGGCGGACTTGTCTATGCCGATGACGGGTACGCCTGGAAACCTGCGGGCCAGGTGCAAGGTGCTTTCACCGGTGCCGCATCCGGAGTCCAGGATGACTGCTAAAGCTGATCCTGAAACGAGTTCAGGATGACCTTGGTAAAAATTCTGGACGAACTGTTTTGCGGATTCAAAAGCTTCTCGGGTGTGGTCTGCCACAGGACGTAAAAAACGGGTGGCTGCATACTTGCGAACCACCTGTTCAAGGTTCTTATAAAGATCTTCTTGATTGGATGTGACTGCGCGGACGCCAGTCATTAACGCTTCCAGATGGAGAGACGGTCGCCACCAACCAGCTTAATGTCGTCAAGCTGCAGATCAATGGTCGGGTTTGGATCATCCTCTGTTGCGGGAACTGCGGGGGAAGAAAGTTTCCAAAGCAACTGGTTCACGCACTTCAATGTGTAATCAGGGAAAATCAAGTCCTTGATGGAAACATCGTAGGAGTCCCATTCGCTAGAGGGACTGAACTCGTATGCCATAATTTCGCGCTTGCCTTCTTCCTTGGTTTCGTCAATCATGGTAAAGATGATGTTGCCGGAACCTCTGGCCTTGAAAGAAATGGATTCAACGGAGGAAATGTCGTTGCAGTACAGTTCCTTGTTGCTCATGCCAAGTTCAACGCCGATGCTTGCCCAAGGCCACTGCTTGTCACCTGTGGAACTTATGAAGGCTTCGCCAAACTTTACCGCTGCATGGGCAAAAATATTGCCGTCTTCCTCATCCAGGGCAGGGGTGGTTCCACCTACGCTGTTCGTGGACATGACTACAGGGGTAACGTTCTTTTCGGCGTAGCTTAAATACCACCAGCCACCATCATAGGTGTGGGCGGGCATAAAGCGGTTCTGGTAGTTGCTGTCCTGGAAGTCGTCCAAGAGTAGGTACACGCTTTCGTCGGCAAAGGTGGATGCCTGTGCCTTGGCGCCTTCAACAATCTTCAGGTAGGTGCTGGACGTATCGCCCTTCTCGGGGACGAATACCAGACTAATGGGACCTGCAGGGAGGGAATCCATATCGAAGGAACCATCCACAACCTTTGCAGAGTGGTCCAGACCACGGACCTTCACGATGCCGGGCCCTTCTACGGTGCCGGAAACCTTTGCGGTCTTGCCAAGTTTGTTGGTGCCAAGTTCAGCCTTGCCGTCCTTTACGTTTACGTTGAGCTGGAGGGCGTTTCCTTCAAGGGTTGCTTCCAAGGTGTAGTTGCCGTCGGCAACATCTTCGATTACAAGCTTGCCGTCCTTGTCGGTCTTTGCGTCAATGGCGTCCTTGACGTCAATGCTTTCGCTTTCGATGAGCTTGACCTTGGCGAGAGCTGCGGGCTTTGCGTCTGCAGTTAAAATTTGTGCGGTAATAGCGTTGCCCGCTTCGGAACCGGAAGGTCCGCCGCCTGCAACCTTGTCGTCAGAACATGCGGAGAGACCAAGGCCAAAGCCAAGGACTGCAGTAACGGCTAATGTTCTGTAAGACTTGCGCATGTTGGAAAAATAAAAATTTTTGCGGGAAAAATTCATTATTCCCCCTTTTTGGGCGGTTCAGAACCCGTGCAGGGGTCGTCCACCTTGTTGGACAGGGGGAACATGGCGATATTTAGCGCATAGACGCGGTCTGCGCGTTCGCTCTTGCGGGCAAACTGCAAAAGACCACGGCGAAATTCTTCGATACGGTGGCGAATTTCCGGCAGGTCGGACTCGTCGGCGGTGAAAACCACGCTGGAAATATCACGATCGTCCGGTTTGTGGCGGTCGATGGATTCCAGTGCCAATTCCATAGTGCGTCTATGGAAGTCACGGACGGCTGTGCTCTTCACTTCGCCGCCGGTACTGACGATCTGGTCCGTAATGTTCCAGCCGCCGTTACCATCGGGGACTACAAGACCCAGCTGCTTCATGACGCCAAGGGCGTTGCGGGCTTCATCCTGGGAAATTGCAGGAGTCAGGTTGCCTGCCAGCTTGCTTAAATCGCTTGTATCCTTGGTAATGCCGATGAGTGCGCGCAGTGCTGCACATGCCCAGCTACCGAAGTAGGAAAGTTCCGGCGTAGAAAGGACGCGGGTTTCCAGGGAGCGCAGTTCCATCAGGCGGTAGTAAAGCTCGGAAAGGGCCTGCTTTGCCTTGGTCTTGTTAAAACGGTACAAAGTCTTGAAGTATTCAGCACGACGATCGTCCAGGCCGCAAAGACGGATAAACACCGGCAGGGTGCTTTCGTTCAGATGGCCTTCTTTCTGGAATACTCGAACCAGCCAGGCGGGGTCAACGCCGGTCTTCTGGCCAAGGTAGCGGTATGAGGTGAAAGGATTGTCTTTTTTTGTTTCAACAAACCAGTCTCTCAAGAACTCACGATATTCTAGATACTCTAATACTTCAGGCATGTTCATAAATTTATACAAAAGTAGCTATAGGGGGGTGTTGTTCAAAGGGGGTGTTGAGAATTGCCGTTGCCTAATTTACAACACCATTTCGCAACACTGGATGTAAAGCATCTCCTTATCCTTCAAGGGGATAAAAATTCTGTGATAAAAGGCTTCCATAAGGGGCACGGGGAGGAAATTGCTCTTTTTTAAGGTGGTAGAATGCTGGAAAATGTCAAAAAGAAGGACTAAAACGAGGGAAAATGCGTAAATAGTCCTTCGTCGTGAGGAGAAATGCAGTGAAAATCCCCTGAAAGAAGGACTAAAACGAGAGAAAATGCGTAAATAATCCTTCGTCGTGAGGAGAAATGCAGTGAAAATCCCCTGAAAGAAGGACTAAAACGAGAGAAAATGCGTAAATAGTCCTTCGTCGTGAGGAGAAATGCAGTGAAAATCCCCTGAAAGAAGGACTAAAACGAGGGGAAATGCGTAAATAGTCCTTCGTCAGGAGGGGAACCCCCTACATCATCATAATCCCGGTTTCTCGCTGGATGACTGTGCAACTGGCCGCCTGGAACGTTTCCTCCGTTGCAATGATAGTCACCGATTCCTTGGCGCGGGTAATGCCTGTATAGAGAATTTGGTTTGTCAGCAGGGGGTGCCCCTTCTGTTTGGGAAGGAACATGGTGACGTGTCTATATTCAGAACCTTGGGACTTGTGAATGGTTATGGCGAAAGCCGGTTCAAGAGAATCCTCGGGCAGTAGGGATAGAGGATAGAAGACGAAGTCGTCCTTCTTTAGCATGAGGTAGGGACGGTCCTCGTGGAAAATCACCACGCCGGTGTCCCCGTTGTACAGCTTGTACATTGCCTGATTCTGGGTGAGAATCAGGAGCTGTCCCGGGAAGTACCTGCTTCGCGGGGGGACAAAATCCGGTGCGAATCGGCGGCAGTAATTAATCCAGTGACCGCGAATCTTTTTGCAGGCCACCTTGTTGAGATTTTCCACCCCGCAGGTTCCGCGGCGTTCTGCGGAAAGTAATCGCAGGGAGAGGGTAAGTGCCCAGAGCTTTTCGCGAATGGCGTCCTGGTCGCCTCGCTGTTTCTCGTTCAGGAGGGATGCATCAGGTATGATTTGTTCTGCAAGTTCCGGCAGGACGCTGAAAGGTTCCAGCGTGTCGCAAACTAGATTCTGGACTTGTTCCTCCTCGAGTTTTCGGGAGGCTGCCGTGGGGAACTGCATGGGGGGCTGGTCTGCGGATTCGCCCATCGGCATATCCAGAGATTTCAGCAGGATTTTATCCTTCGGTTCCTTGCGGCCTTTTTCCTGAGCGGCCTGGCGAACCTTGTCCTGAATTTCCTGGAAGGATACGGTGCCGGATTCGGAGCCTTCTGCACGGGCCTGTACCGCATGGGCCAACTGCCCGATGTTGGAATCATCGGTAAAGCGGTTGGACTTCAAAAGTTTCACCACGAAATTGCGACCTGCATTTTGACGGGAGAGGATTTCTCCCAGGACGGCGCCTGCTTCCACAGAGGGGAGCTGGAACGGGTCCCCCAGAATGAAAATTCTGGAGCCTGCGGCGATGGCTTGCAGCAGGGCAGCGAACAGCGAGATGTCGATCATGCTGGCTTCGTCGATGACGAAAATGGTCTTCTCGCTAAATTGGGTTTCGCTATTGTAGTAGAACTTTCCTGTCTTGGGAAGGTATTTCAGGAGGCGGTGAATGGTGTAGCTTTCCAGACCCTCCAGCTTCTTGAATACAGGACTATTCTTGTATTCTTCGTTAATATCGGCCAGACCTCCGGCAATACTTTCCCGCATGCGGTCGGCTGCCTTTCCGCTAGGAGCTGCCAGCTTGATTTCCCAATCTTCAAGATACTGAGGATTGTTTTCCAGAAGATTCCACAGGATGTACAGAACCACGGTGGTCTTGCCGGTACCGGGGCCACCTGTAATGATCAAGTTTTCCCGCTGCCCGCGGAGAATGGCCTGGGCCTGTTCCTGATTGATGCGGAATTCACCCTGAGGATTTTCCTCGGTGGCAAATCGGGAATTTTTCTTATGGAGGGTAGCGACCTTCTGGGTGCAGCGTTCTACATCGGCGTCGTCATGATTCTTGCCGTGGTTGAAATGGATGGCGGCTGCAGTTTCAATGGCGACTTTTGCCTTGTAGTACTTGGTGGCAAAAATAAAGTTGTCCTTCACCACGAAAAGCTTTCCGGTACCATTCCAGTCAATGATGTTGGTGTACTTGTTTTTTAGAATGTCCGAAATGCCATCCTTCACCACGGATTCAAAATCACAGGCGCTGGGTATCTGCGGGTCTTCAACACTGAGCAATAGGCCGTTCCATTTGGTTTCCCATTTCTTGAAGAAGATTTCGGGGTCCAGGGAAAAACGGGTGTTGCCCTCTTCCTGGAGGGACAAAAGCATCAGGAGATACTTCTGTGCGTTGATGGAAATGTCGGGCTGCAATTCCTCCATGAATTTTTGGAGGTGTCCGTTAATGGCGCCGATGCCGCGGGCGTCTCGCAGCAAGTCGAAAAACTGGGAGACGGTGTAGTTGTTAATGATGTCCTTATTCATTTTCACCTCCTTCCTGTACTTGGACCCGTTTCTTTTTCATGAGCCCTTTCAGTTTATCGAAGGCGTGTTGCAATTCGTCAAAACTTTTCCAGGTGTGGGCGAAAATGCTGTTGCTCTTGCCTTCTTGAGTTCCGCGGAGGAAGACATAGTAAATGCCGCCGAAGTGCTGGTCGAAAATTTCCTTGTCGGATTTTTCCGGATAGAATTGCTTGAGCCACTTGACGAGACAGTAGCTGTAAAGTACTCGCTGGATGGAATAATCTTCATCCACTTTCGCTTGGATGGCAACGTCGCTGTAGATGTCGTTTTCAAGAACGTCGGATTTCCAGTCCAGAATGCTGTAACGTTGATCGCGGACAAAGATCATGTCCATAAAGCCTTTGAACATGCGGGCGATGTAATCGCTGGCTTCGCCGCTTTCTTCCAGAGTGGCGTTGACGTTGAACTGACATTCCTTCTTGATGCAGTTGGAGGGGATACTTACCAGCGGGAATGTCTTATCGGAACGTTCGCCACCGACGATGACGGGCAGTTCTGCATGAAGAGTATTCCATACCATTTCCGCCGTGTGGTCCGCCCATTCCTTCTGATGCTTCCAGATGGGAAGCCCCTGTTTCTTGAAATGATCGTCGATTAGGTTTACCAGTTGGGCGTGATTCTTGGCGGATTCCAGAGACTTGACGGTTTCCCCGAACTCCTTGAATTTCAGATTTTCAAAAATGGAGTGGAGAGCGTTACCTAATTTATTGCCCTTGGGATATTTAATCAAGTGTGCCTGAAGTGCAGCGCCTTGTGCGTCATTGCCATCATCCTTATTGGAACGATCTGCACCGGTTTCGCTGATGGATTCATCAGCCTTGCCGTTCAATGTGGAGTAGGAGAACTGAAGGATGCTGAGCTTAGCCATGTTCTCCTGCAGTTCGTTGACGTAAAGTTCCTGCTGCTCGCGGGAGCCTGCGTCCTGTTCTTCGCAGGAAAAATCGCTAAGCGGTTTCAGGATCTGAGTCTTCACCACGTCGCGAAGCATGCCGGGACGCTCTGTGTTCCAGTTATTTTCGGGAAGCTTTTCGATATAGTCCTGATAGTTATCCCACAGGTTGTTGAATGCCCTTCCCAGGAATTCAAATTCCGGCTTATAGGCATCGCTATCCTTAATGTGCCACTTGCTATAGCGGGGCATAATCAGGACGGAGGAGGCGCGGGTGAAATCTACGTAGAACAAACGTTTCCATTCTTCGATTTCTTCGGACTTGCGTACGGCTTTGTCGTCGCTTTCAAAACCCATCTTGGTGGAATCCCCTTCGTGATAAATGAAGGGACCGCTTACGTTGTCATTAAACTGCTTGAAACCCGCTACGGAAATGACCACAGGAAATTCCAAACCCTTGGAGGCGTGAATGGTCATGACTTGGACCGCGTCAAAGTCCGTTCCCTTGGCAACCAGGTTGCCGTCTTCGTCATCGGTGTCGGCGTTATCGTTACGCAGACCTTCCAGATGGCGGATAATATCGCTGATGCTTGCGTTATTCTGATAGAGGAATGCTATGCAGTAATTTCCAATCTGGCGAAGCTTTGCCAGATTCTGTAACATGGAAAGATCCATCAGGTGTTTTTCCACCTGGGTATGCTCGTAGACCTTTTCCTGTAATTCTGCAAAACGTCTCTTTTCTGCCAGGGTTTTCCATTCCTGGATTCGCTGGCGAACAATATTCATGGGATCGTCAAAGAGATCCTTTTCGGCGTCCGAAAGCTTTACGCGGAAAAAGTCCGTAATCAAAACTTCGTTTAAAAGTCTGCGGTTGCGGGCGGTGAAGTCGCTTGCGTCAATAGCCTTGAAAAGTGCAATCCATTCTGCACATTCCCTGCCGTTAAACAAGTTGGTATCTTTATAACGGGCAAAGGGAACGCCTGCGTTTCGCATGACGTCTTCGATGATTTCCATTTCGGAACGGGTACGGGCGAGAACCGCAAAGTCCTTGAAGGTGACGTTGCGAAGTGCCTGTGGGTTATCCTTGTCGAAAACCTGCAAGGCGGTCTGAGGCTTGTCATTGCCGTTTTTGAAAGTGCAAAATTCTACAATCTTTTCTACGGCAGCCTGGGCGAAGGACATTTCATCCATTTCCTTTTCAGGAATGATGAATGGCTTCTGGATCTTTCCATTAAAGGTGGGCTCGCACTTGGTGGCGCCTTCTGGAAAATGAGATTCCGTGAAGGAGATGGAGGACGTCTTGGAATCCTGATTTTCGTCGGACTCACTTTTGGCGAAAAAGTCCTTGCCGTCTACGGCTTCGAAAAGATGGTTGCAGCCTTCAATAATGCTCTGGGTAGAACGGAAGTTGTTCACCAGGTCGTTCTTGACACCTACGGTTTTAATATGTTCAATTGCCTTCTGGTAGACGTTAACGTCTGCACCCTGGAAGCTATAGATGGACTGCTTGGGGTCGCCCACCACAAAGATAGGGCTGAACAACTGCTTGAAAATATCCCACTGCAGTTGGTTGGTATCCTGGAATTCATCAATAATCGCATAACGATACTGTTTGCGGAGTTTCTTACAAAGCAGGGATTCGTTACCGTTTGCGTCCTTGGCGAGAACTGCGTGATGAACCGACAAAATCATGTCGTTGTAGGATTGGCACTTATGGCTGTCCTTGTAGGCTTGCCACTTGCGGAATAATTCCGGAGTCTGCTCAAAGAGGAAAATGTTCTTGATGACGTTCCCGATTTTCTTGTAGATGCCGGCGGAATCATCCAGACCTTCGTAGAAAATGTTCAGTGCGTCAAAAAGCTCTGCAGGCTGGGCGCTCGTCAGCTCGTTACCGAATTGGGGGGGGCCGAAAATCTTCTTGTCGCCGGAACCGTCCCAGGCTTCCAAGGTTTCCAGAAAGGCCTTGACGCTCTTGCCGTTTTTGGCCACGTCCCTATTCTTCTGGTGCTGTACCGCATCGAAGGTGGACCCTTCATACTTTTTCAAGGTGAGATAGGCTTCGCCGATCTTCTTGATTTGCAGAAGGCCTGTGAAACCGCTACGTTCCAGCATGGCGCAAATTTCATCGCAGGTGGTGTTGATGTTACCAAACGGTAAGCCCTTGGGCTCGCTAAGTTTCACAATTTCGCTACCGCTGTTGTCGGCGCCTTTATACATGTTGATGGAATTGCACAACAATCCAGAAAGAGTGTCAATAAGGCTCTGTGCCTTTACACCAGCATTAAGAAGAATCTGGTAAAGACGATCATCCAGCCACTTGCTGCGAGACCATTCCGCAACAATGTCTGTCACGAAGTTTTCGTCAATCATGGCCATGTCAAAAGGACGGCCTGCGTCGTAGGCGTTTTCGCGGAGTGTTTTCTGGCAGAAGGAATGGATGGTAAAAATAGGGGCGTTGTCCACTTCACGTAGGGCTTCTGCGAATAGCTGGATGTCTTTTACCTTGTTGTACTCAACCTCTTCCTTGTTGTCCTTGTTCAGCTTGTGTGAATCAAGAACTTCCTCAATTTTTTTGCGGATACGATCCTTCAATTCACCGGCGGCTTTTTCCGTGTAGGTGACAATGAGGATTTTACTCAGGGGGGTGCCGTCATTAATGAGGCGGGCCACAATCTGCTGGATAGTGTAGGTCTTGCCCGTTCCTGCAGAAGCTTCAATGCAGAGACTTTTGGAAGGATCGAAACAACTGTTGGAACCGATGTTCTGACTATCAAAATTCATGTTTCCCTCCTTTAGCAAACCACGTTCAGGTTAATGAGTGACTGCTGATGTTCCCTGGCTTCATTCCATTCGCTGGGGAAGGTTTCGAGGGGGTTAAACCCAACGTCGTTGCGCTTGTCAAACATGTTTCGCTTGCCGAAGAATTTCCAGACGTCTGCAAGGTCCCTGGAGTAATCGCCAAAGTTATTGTACTCATTGGACAGCATATCTGCGGGAACGGCCTTGGAATACTGTTCCACAAAGGCGGTCTCATAAATCTTCTGTAACATTTCCAATGCTTCGCTGGAGGACATGGTGACGCTTGCTTCTGCAGGCTTCACCGCTTCCAGGTCGGAACTGTAAATGGAAATGTTGACTGTTTCCTTTTGGTCGCTTTTTTTCTGGGCGATGAGGGCTAGGGCTGCCACATAAGTATTCAAATACTTGCTCTGCTTGAAATGGGGCGTCTTGGTAGGGGACTTGGGTTTGGAGGATGTAATGGAAACCAGGTGATTTAGATCTGCATTGCACCAGGGCAGAGTTCCGGAAAGAACCCAGCGGATATCCTGGCCTTGAATATTCTGCAGGATTACAAGTTCCAGTTTTTCCTTATTGCTCCAGGATTCGGGATTCTTGGCGGGAGAATCATTTTCTACAGCGTTCATTTGCGCGACAACGTTGCCGCACTTGCCTTCGCAGGCTTTAATAAGCTTGTTGCCGTATTTGTTATCCGGCAATTCGCCATTCAGTTTCAAGTCGTGAATCAATTTCTCCTGGTCTTCCTTCTTGCCGGTGACGGCGGCGGAAACCATGGCGTTCACTAGAATGCTGTTGCCTAGATTGTTAAAGTCCACAGGCTCGAAATATTCGGATTCCGGATCCACATCATCTTCACGGTCGTTGGTGTCCAGCATTCTTGTAATGCGGAACTGGAACGGATCCTCCAGGAATTTCTGGATTTCCCGGAAACTCACGCGCTCTGGTGTTTTGAGGGCGTTCGTGTCTTCTATTTCTTCCCATTCCCAGTGGAATCGGGTGCGCTTACGGGCTTCATCTTCCTTGTCGGCGGGGTTCACCATGCCGTCGTAGGTGGCGCGGTTTCGCCATTCCTTCGGCGTGAATAGCTGGCTGTAGGGGCGCTTTTCATCTAGGGGCGTTTCAGTTTCCGGCCAGATGTTCTTAATGGCATTCTTGTGTTCTTCCAGCCAATTTTCTATGTCGTTACCGTACTTTTCCTGGGCAGATTTTTTCACTGCATTTTTCAGGAAGTTGCGGATATCGCTAATAATGGAAGAAGCGTAAAGATCTTCGTCTTTGGCGATGTTCTTGTTGACGTAACTGAGATGGAAGCTGGTGGAAGTGCTCATGAACTGACACAGGAATGCATAGCGCTTCTTGGCTACGGGAGTGTCGTCACCAGGCCAGGCTGCCACATTGTTGCGGAGGTCCAAAGTGCTTCGAGGATTGTTCCCCGGGAAAGCGCTGGAGCTTGCACCAATAAAGAACACGTGCTTGACAGGGATAATGCGGTTGGGAATGAACTTGGCAAATGTAATGCCGTTCACGAAAAGATTTCCGCAGCTGTATTCCGTGCTTTCGGCAGCGCAGTTCAAAGTCTGTATAATGCAGGGCCAGGAGATTTCCTTTCGTCCAGCATCAAATTGGTGTTTCAGAATGTCAAAGCCTGTGTTGATCTGCTTGTACACAATTGTTTCGCCTGCGAAACCATCCGGTGCGAATGGCATGGAAATCCAATTGGAAAGTTTATCAATGACTTCTTCCAATAGTTCCGGTGTCACGGTCTTGTGATTTTTTGCAAAAGCGATCCACTGGTCCAGTTCATCAATAGTATCTGCGAACTTGCAGAGACTCTTGTTGTTACTGCTAGCGATATCTGAGTAGGGGCGAAGTTTCTCGCATTGCATGGACCCGTTGGGAAAATCTTCGTCTGTAAATTTGGACAGCAGAAGTCTGCGCAGACCGTTTTTCCAATCGCCTTGTTTTTCATTGCGATCGCGATACATGTGGATGTTTTCGATCCATCCTTCCCAGGCTTCCACATCTTCGTCGGTAATGCCGCGGGTATGCTGCACCACGGCATTTCTCATCAGGCTAAAAAATGCGGGCCTGTTGATGGTCTGGATTTCTGGGTCCAGAAGGCCGCAAAGAACCGCCAATGCATTTGCCGTCAGGGAAGCTCGGGCAGGGGAGTCTACGATGGAGAAGGGGATATGGAGGCCGTCTTTGGACGTCTGGTCGAACGCTTGGTAAATGGCGGTGCGGTAACTGTCCAAGTCCGGAGAGAATACCATAATGTCGCTAATGCGGTTGACCGGATTCCCGTCGGCATCCCGTTCACTCAGCAACTTGCATATGCGGGAATGGAGAACCTGGATTTCTCTTTCGCGGGTGGGTGCAGATGTCAAGGAGAAAGTAGGGTCGTTTGCGAAACCTTTTTCAAAATGTTTCAGCAAATCCTGGCTGCAGTTTTTTCGTTCTGCCACCATGGACTGTATCTGCTGAAGAAGGCCTATGCAGTTCTTATCCGCGCAGCCGTTCTCTCCTGCACCTTTTTCGGTACCCTCAAATTCAAAATCGTAATTGGCGGCTTGGCACCAAAGCTTAATATTGTCGCGACCGGAGCGCCCCCAGTTGCAAAGCAGCGCATTTTCGTTTTCGGAATCCACACCTTCTTCTATCTGGGTGGAATTCTCCAGTTCCTCTTCGGACTGTTCGGAAACTGAAACGTGGAGACGCTTCTTTAGATCTTCGGGAAGGTCCCTTCCGTCGTTTGTCCAGCGGTTGCCGGACTTTTCCCAACGATGATATTTTCCGGGGGCGGCCGCATCTTCCCAGAAATCCATACAGGGATTCTGGATGAAGGCGTAAATGTCATGTTCGTCGGCAAACTTTTGCAAAATCACGCGGTAGAACTGTCCCATACCGCTTAGCCCGAAAATAAATACGGGCAGGATCTTTTCTCCGTCAGTAAAACTTTCGCAGTGAAATTTTTCGCAGGTTTTGTACAGGAAGGGAATTGTCAAGTAATTGACGTCGATGGCACCTTCCATGCCGGCGTTCTTGCGGGCGTTCATGGCGTCAAAGGCGCGGGTTAGTAAGGAGGGCTTGTCTCCATCTTGATGGAAAATCTTGGAGTAGAGCTTGCGCTGCCATGCTTCACGAGGGCTTCCGTCAAAGAAATCCTTCAGGTCTCCCTGCTTCCAGCAATCCAGAATTCCCAAAGCCTTTCCTTTTTCGTCACATTTGCCACCACGGGTCAAAACAAATCCCGCTGGCCTGGAAGTCTCGTATTCCAAGAACATGGAGGCCATTCTCAGGGATAAATCGAAAATATGGTTTTCGTCTAGTTTTCCGTCCACTTCCAGATAGCGGACCACTTCGTCCCCTAAACTTTTATAGTTAGGTTCTCCCTGACTGTCTTTTTCGTAAAGGTATGCCAGAATGACGCTTTGCAACACGTCACTGTTCAGCTTCTGCTTGGAGATGTCGTCACCTACAAGAATCTCCATAAGGAAACGGTCGATCATCATGGAGTTGAAATTGGCTAAAGTTCCCTGCTTTTGAACCCAGCGAAGGCGGAACCATTGTTCCATCTTCGGATCCGGGAAAACGATAATAGGGGCCGCAAAGGGATTTTTCCATGCGGCTTTAACGGTTGCCATCAGGTGATCGGCAAGGCTTTCAAGGTTAAGGGCGAACTTTAGATGAAGCATGGTGGCAATATACGATAAATACAGGTTGTTCTGTTGGGTATATCGTTCAAAGAGGGACTTTTGTCAAAAGAAAAACCCCGCAGAGGGGCCTGCGAGGTTTTTAAAGCAAAAAATATGGAGGTTGCTTAGTCGTTTGCGCCCAGCATAAATTCGCAACCCATGACTGCAGCAGCGTCATCGTAGTAATAGATGGTGTTGCCGGTCTTGGGACCAACGCATTCCAAAGTCTTGCCTTCGGGGCAAGTAGTGCCCATGGTACCCATTTCACCATCGCAGAAGGTCTTGAAAGCAGCCTGGGTGGCGGTGGCAGGAGCGATAAAGCAAAGAGTTTCTGCAAAGCCCTTGCTGAGGCAAGTCATAGCGCCGCCAACAGCAGGTTCGTCGCCGGAATTTTCTACGCTAGAGCTGCTTGCGGTTTCTTCGCTGGAACTGCTTGTTACTTCAGGAGCGCTGCTGGTATCGGCAGGCATGCCGGTATCGTCGGTGCAGGACTTGAGGGCAGTGGTGTAGTAGGCAATGGGATCTTCTTTGGGGAAACCGCTGGAGCTACGGCTTACGTAACCTTCTTCCGAGCAGAAGCTAGTGCTTTCTTCCAGAGGATGAGCCATCTTGCAGGCGGCATAGGACATGACGGTGATTTCGTCGTTGTAGCTGTATACGTAGCCTTCGCTTACGCTAGGTACGTAGGTACGCTTGCGGGTCTTTCCTTCGTCGGTGTAGGTGTAGGACCATTCTGCGTCAGTTGCCTTGAAACTACAACTTTTGGTGAGCTCAACAACAGGGGTGGCGTCTTCGGCCAGCTTGTTCACAACCTTACAGGTTTGGCTTTCTGCAGCAAAAAGCTTCTGAACATCAATGTTTGTCAGCTTCTTGGTGGTCACGCGGATCATGGAGCCGCCTTCGCAATACTGATCTGTTACCAGAGAGCCGTCGTCGTTAATATCCTTGATTTGATGGTCGGTACCCATCAAGCGGCAAACCATAGAGGTGGAACCGCCGCTTACCTTTGCTGTTTCGGTACGGGTAGCGTTGGTGCCATCGATCTTGTAGGAAATTTCCACAGTGCCGGAAGTGTTATCGCGAGCGTCGGTGGACTTCAGGGAATAAGGCCATTCCGTATCGGTCATCTTGAAACCGCATGCAACGGGAGCTTCGGTGCTGTTAGAGGAAGCAACATCTGCGTTGCTATTGGAGCTATTTACGGTAGTGCCTGCAGAGCTGAGGGCGTCCTGGCTATCGGAACTGATTGCGGGAGACGGTTCCGGTGCGGTGGAGTTAGAGTCGCTGCCGCAAGCCATAAGGCCAAATGCTGCAGTCAAGCCCAGCGCAATTTTCAATTTATTCATACGTTTTCTCCTTGACTCCCAAACAGGGATTTTGTTAAAAAAGAAAACAGCCACTTTTTATGGCTGTTTTGAAATAATTATCGTCCAATCTTCTTGTCGGCCTGCTTCTTGAATTCGGACATGGCCTTGTCAATGTTGCTCTTATAGGCGGCGATGGTCTTGCTTGCACCGTAGTCAAGATGTCCGCTGCTGTAGTGGGCGTTGTCGTCGCCTTCAAACTTATCCCAGCCGCGGTCGGTGTAGAGGATCATTTCGCCGTTCTTGTCGACGAGAACCACGTCAACGAAAACGTAGGTTGTTACGTTGTTGGTGATGTTGGTCATCATGCCTTTTTCGTAGAAGAAGTTGTATTCGGCGACTGCGATTGCATCGACGTCGAGGGTTTCGCAGAGCTTGCCGATGGATCTTCTGTAGGCTTCGTCTACGCGGACGCCGTTGACCCAATGCTTGTCACGGGGATTCAGCTGTTCGTAAAGAATGGGGCTCATGCCCTTAGGAGTTACGTAGCGGGTAGAACGGAACAGCTCGGCAAAGGCTTCCATGGAGCTCTTGTCGTCGCCATAAAAATGGCGGACTTCTTCGTTGGAGGTGACGTCTTCCATGGGAATGACGCTCCAGCCGCTGATGCCGTTGAAGGTGTTGGTAAGTGCTTTTGCACCGTAGGTGATGACTTCTACCTGGGCGTCGGTCAGCATTTCAACGTTGTCTGCAAGCAGGTTGCCGGCGACGGTTGCGAGAAGGCTTTTCTTCTTTTCCTTGGTAGATTCAATATCCTTGTATTCTTCGGGGCTGGTGACGCCGAGAATTGCTATTTTCTTAACGCTTCCGATATCGGGCTTTTTGACATTGACGCCTGCGCAAGAGCAGAGAAACAGTGCCAGAGCACTGAGTGCGATGAGTTTTTTCATTTTTTTGTTCTCCTTTTGAGATTGTTAGAATTTAATAAGAAATTTAGAAAACGAAAAAAGTGTTTACCCCCCCCCCCCCCATTGTAAATTTATGTAAACATTTAAAAATGTTTCTATACGTTGCAGGGTTCAGCATACGGAGTTTTTGAGGGCTCCTTTCCCTTTATTTGTTTTTGCTGATAGAATAACAGTGATCCGCCAATTCGCAACTAAAATTATCCTATATTCCTGTTGTCTAAAATCTGGAGTTTATTATGGAAATCAAATGGAAAAATCCCGACGCAAAGTTTGACCGTCTTGTTTTGGCTGGCGACATCGGCGGTACCAACACCAACCTGGGCATTGTTGGCTACAAGGATGGCAAGTTCACCCTGATTCTTGAAACCGTCTGCCCCTCCAAGGACATTGACGGTCTGGATGCTCCCATTCGCGAAACTTTGAAGATTGCTGCCGAATCTCGCGCAGACTTGAGGCCTTCCCACATTTGCATTAGCGCTGCTGGTCCCGTGGCAAACAACAAGTGCGTCATGACCAACCTGCCCTGGTCTGTGGATGGCGATGCTCTCACCGCAGCTACCGGCATTCCCACTCTCGTCATTAACGACTTCATGGCCATCAGCTACGGCATCCCCACTCTGGACGTTGACGATCCGGAACAGATCCACAAGCTGATCCACACCGACGGTTCCACTCCCGCTCCCCAGAAGGCAACCAAGGCTGTGATTGGCCCGGGTACTGGCATGGGCGTTGGCTTCTTGGCTTTTGACGGCGAAAAGTACATTCCCGCTTCCTCTGAAGGCGGCCACTCTACTTTCGCTCCTTTCGACAAGGACTCCCAGGAATTCCATGACTACATGGCAAAGAAGCTGGGCACCGTTCCCGGCGTAGAACCTCTCGTATCCGGCATGGGCCTGCGTAATATGTATGAATGGTGGAAGGAAACCCGCGGCGTTCCCAATAACGAATACTTCCAGAAGATCGAAGAAACCGAACCTAACGATCGTCCCAAGTACATTTCCCGCGCAAGCGACAACGACCCGGTTGCAGCCGAAATGATGCGCCTCTTCGTGAAGATGCTGGCCCGCTTCGCTAGCGACGCCGCTACCTTGTTCCTGCCGCTGGGCGGTTTCTATCTGGCTGGCGGTACCGTGCAGAAGGACCTTCGCTGGTTGGAACGCGATAATTTGTTCATGCAGTATTTCGAAAAGAACTACAACCCGAACATTCGCCCGCTCCTGAACAAGATTCCGGTGTACATCATCAAGGATTACAGCATCAGCTTGTACGGCGCTGCCAACGCAAGCCTGAATCTGCAGAAGTAAGTAGGTCGCGTCGCGATAATAAAAGTCCCCGATTGGTGAAGAACCATCGGGGCGTTTTTGTTTACTCGGGTATGGAATTAGATTTTTTGTTGATAGTTTGTGAAATCGCGCAAACTATGGTTTGCAAAACTGAATTCGGAAAATCATTCCCCTTGACACTCGAAAAACAACATTTTAATTTGTGGATAATTCAAGATTCCTTCCACGGAGGTTTTATGATTTATGATCCTATTGCTATATCCAAACGGAATTTAAAAAATCTTGTAAAAACCAAGGAAGCTGCGTTAGGTCGTTTGATCGATGCAGGTATCTTGGACAAGGATGGAAATCTTGCTGAAATCTACAGAAGTTCGACAAAACGCGAAAAATAATGCAGTCTATTTAAATCGCCCAAATTTGTATATAGGCTTTCATGGGTGCGATAAGTCGGTAGGTGAAAAACTATTGTTTTCACCAAATAAAATTCAAATCAGTCAAAATAATTACGAGTGGCTTGGCCACGGATTTTATGTATGGGAAAACAATTCTGAACGGGCGTTGGATTGGGCCGAACATCATCCGAAAATAAAAAATCCTTTTGTAATTGGAGTTGTTTACACATTAGGCTCTTGCTTGGATTTGACTGATAAACATTATATTGACTTGCTAGCAAATGCGTACGAAGAATTTGTGTCTGATATGAAACTTGTTGGAAAAAGCCTTCCCAAAAATCAAGATGTAAGGAGCGACATTGTAAAGGATGAGTTGTTGAGGAAGCTGGATTGCGCTGTGATACAACATTTGCATAGTGTCAATAAATTAGATGATGTTTATGATTCCGTTCGGGGTGCTTTTTCAGAAGGCTTGCCTGCGTACGAAGGGGCGAAGATATGCGCCAAGACTCATATACAAGTTTGTTTACGAAATATGGATTGCGTAAAAGGGTTCTTTCTTCCAAGACAACCTATGAGATAGGTTCTGAACATCTTTCGGTTAAACCAAACTATACTTCTGGCTTCGTCCGCCCTTTGCTGCAGCCTTAAATACGCCCTTTGCAATCAAACCTTGAATCAGTCTTAATGCGGTATCGTGGCTTGCTTCGATAATGGCGGCCACATCCTTCGCGGAGAATTGTTCCGGCAGCTTGCCGTTCATGGTGGCGTCTACCAGCAATTGCTCGCGAATGTCCAAAGCCACCTGGCTGAATCGTTGCTTGAACTGAATTTGAGATGCTTTGGCGGAGAGGCTTTTCAGTGTGTTTTCCATGGCGACTTGCAACATCTGCAAAAACCAGAGAATCCATTCCGTAATGTCGCCGCTGCTGCGTTGAGCTTTATTCAGAATGTTGAAATACTCGTCCCGATGTTTGAGAATTTCGCTGTTTACAGAATACAGGTACTTGCTGAAATCGCTGGATCGAACCAGCTGCATGCCAGAAATCATCCGGGCGATGCGACCGTTTGCTTCTTCAAAAGGACGTAACGTTAAGAACCAGAATTGCGCGATGGCCGCTTTTACCATTCCGTCCAGCGGGGCGGTCTCGAACCAGCTTAAGAAATTCTCCACCAGCTTCGGGAGGCTCTCGTGATGCGGTCCGACGAAGTTCAGTTCCTGCGATAGGGACGAATTTTTTGAATCGTTTTTTTGTGTACTTGCGATTCTTTTCAATGCGTTGTCAATGGTTCGGAACCTAAAGGGATTTTTTTTGGAGAGGGCTCCATGCCATTTGAAAAGACGTTCGGTTGTGAGCGCTGTATTTGCATTCTGAATAGCGCCTAGGCTGTTGATGATAAAGTTTCGAGAAGCCTTGGCTCGTTTCGCCACATCGACGCGGATGTCTTCCAGATTCAAGTCATGATTGTCAATTGAAAAACTGGCGGCAATTTCCTGCGTAATAATTTCTTCTTCCAGTTCACCGATTCCGCAAACTTCCGCAAGGCCAATCAATTTCCCTTGGGTGCGGCGAACCACGCCTAAAGCGTTCATGACCGCTTGAGAATCATAACGAAAGTGGGTCCAATCCGGATATTGATGAACGTACAGCATTGAAATTAAAGTTATAAAAAAACAGGGCGGCGCTTTTTTCTAAATTTGGCCTTAATATGAAATTTGAAGAACTTCCTTTGGCAAATCCGCTTCAGCGTGCAGTTCGCACTGTTGGTTATGAACAGCCCACTCCCATCCAGGAACAGTCCATCCCCAGCTTGCTTGAGGGTAAGGACCTGCTGGGCATCGCCCAGACGGGAACGGGCAAGACCGCTGCCTTTGCGCTTCCTATTTTGCAGCGCCTGTTGGATTCCGGGAAGTTCCGCCAGCCCAAAACTTGCCGCGCCCTGATTTTGCTGCCTACTCGCGAGTTGGCTATCCAGGTGGAAGAATGCTTTAAGCAGTACGCCCAGTACACCGCCATTTCTACCGCATGTATTTTTGGCGGCGTCAGCGATGTAAAGCAGAAGAATGTACTGATTCGCGGTGTGGACGTTCTGGTGGCAACACCGGGCCGTTTGCTAGATTTGGTTGGCCAGAAGGCCGTGACCATGAAGAATGTGGAATTCTTCGTGCTGGATGAAGCCGACCGTATGCTGGACATGGGCTTCATTCACGATATCCGCAAGGTGGTGGGCATGCTTCCGGGCAAGCGTCAGAACTTGTTCTTCAGCGCCACCATGCCCAAGGAAATTTCTGACCTGGCTGCAACCATTTTAAGTGCAAATCCTGTCCGTGTGGAAGTAGCTCCCCAGAGCACACCCATTGAACGCATCCGTCAGGAACTGTACCGCATCGACAAGCGTCGCAAGGGCGCCCTCCTGAAGGAACTGCTTTCTTCTCACGAAGAAATGAAGAAGGTGCTGGTTTTCTGTCGCACCAAGCATGGCGCCGACAAAATCGTTCGCGTTCTTGAAAAGGCGGGCATTAAGTGTGCCGCTATTCACGGCAACAAGAGCCAGAACCGCCGTCAGGAAGCTCTCGGCAATTTCAAGACGGAACAGATTCGCGTGTTGGTGGCAACAGACATTGCCGCCCGCGGTATTGACGTGGATGACGTGACTCACGTATTCAACTACGACCTTCCCAATGAACCGGAAACTTTCGTGCATCGCATTGGACGTACCGCCCGCGCAGGGAAGGAAGGCGTTGCCATTTCCTTCTGCTCGCCGGATGAAGAACAGGATTTGCGCGGTATCGAGAAGCTCACCCGCGTGAAGATTCCTGAAGGGGACAAGTCTATTTACGAACGCCTGCCGGAACAGCAGAAGGAAACTCCTGAAAGCGAGCTGCGCAATGCCCGCGGTAGAATACCTCGTGGTCAGAAAGGTGACCGTCGTAATGACCCTCGTCATTCTGGAGGGAGCGAAGCGACCGATAGAATCCAGGGACAACAGACCGCAAAGTTCGACTGGCGTAAGCACCAGGCCGACAAGCGAAACGCCCGCGCCGCAGAACAAGCCCGCGAGAACCAACGTCATTCTGACGCAGGTCAGAATCCGCAGCAGTTGTCCCGTGAAGAACGTCGTGGCAATCGCGCAGAAAAGTTCGGCCGTCGTCCCGACCGCCGTAACGATAATCGCCCGAATGGTCAACAGGGTGGTCGCCCGAACCGTCACCCTGAGGGATCTCAGGGTCAGCAGTTTAATCAGAATGCTGCCGCAGACGGCGACAATCTGAATCGCCGCACCATCGGCCGTAACCGTCCCGGCTCCCGCGCACGCAAACGCATGCGTGAGGCTGCCGCCGCCAGCGCCGCTGCCTCTGCCGCCGCCCAGGCCGCCCGCGGCGGGAAGTAACTTTTAATTAAGTCGTTCAAGCCATCGACTCAAAAAGACGTTGTAAACGCTGTAGTGTTTGCCGTCAAGAGTCGTGGTTTCTAGAAGAAGTTCCTTGTCCAAAAGAGCTTGCAAAATTCGTCGAGAATTTGCGGGTTGACCGATATTATACTTTACGAGAAATTCTGCAGCTGTGGGCTTGGATACGGATTCTTCCTTTGCGACTGCGGTCAAAAAATTCCATTGGGCGGGCGTGACTAGGCTTCGTCTATCCATAAAGTCGGCCGCGCCTTCTCGTAAAATTTTTAAGGCACCTTCGTAAACTTCTTCAATACCTATTTTGCGAAAGTTCATACTGAACAGAACATTGCAAAGCACTTGGGTGTAGTGGGTATGAACACGGGTCCAGTCTAGGATAAACTCAAGTGCTTCGTCAGTAAGAATGCGTTTGTCTTTTCCAAAAAGTTTTCTAATGAACTCTCCGTAAATACCGCGGTCAATTTTTTCAAGATGGATGCATCGCGTGCTTTCGTAAAAAGGCGATTTTTCGTAAGTGAACATTTCACTCATGATATGCTTCTGGCTTCCTGAGAATATGAATCTAATGTTCGGAAGCATTTGGATATGACTCCGGAGTATGGCTTCCATATTTGACTCAGGAAAATTGCGGATTTGTTGAAATTCGTCTATTGCGATAACAATTGGCTTTTTGAGTGAACTGAGATAATCAAATATGGACTTGAGGGTTTCCTGCTTTTCAGTCTGAGCCAGATAGGTGATGGAAATTTCAGGCGCCCCACTTAGTGCGTCAAATCTCATTATGGGACGAACACCCTTGATGGCATTGATGAATTTTTGGGTGAAACTTTCCTTTGGCGTAGAATTTATGATGGCGGTGGATAGCTTGGCAATAAAATCGTCAAGGTTGTTGCATGAATAAATGTCCACGTAAAAAGAAATAATTCTGGGATGGGATTGATTCAATTCATCCAAAACTCTATAGATTAGTCCTGTTTTTCCGTACCTGCGAGGCGAAATCAATGTGACATTGGACCCATTGAGCAGATAGTCGACAATGGTTCTGCATTCCTGTTCTCGATCACAGAACAGATCCTTTCCGCCATAAGGCTTGAGTATGAATGGATTATCCATAAAATCTCTCAAATTATACAGAATAGACTATCTATTTTGTATAGTCTAATATAGATAGTCTTATTTGTATAGTCAAGAGTTTTGTTACGAAGTTATTTTTTTAGTTCAAATTCAAAATTGGCAGTCAAATCTTCAAAATTTCTCATTGTTTTACTCGCCATTGAGTCCTTCGGAAAATTCAATAGCTTCTGGCGAGTTGTCTTTGAATTTCGTGTCAACTATGGAACCGTCCTTTGAAAGGAATGTTCCACATTTTTCGCCGATAAAAACAGAGCCATAGTATAAGGAAATTGTCAATGCTGGAAATTTTTTTGCCAGCTCTGTCCAAAATTCAGTATTTACCTCATACAGCCAGAATTCGTCTGTAGTATCAAATTCTAATAGGTCATCATGTTCTTCTAATTCCGGTTCGCCAAGGCTGATTGGCGGGTATGCAGGGGATTTTTTCTGCAGTGTCTCAAAGTGCTCCGTGATGGCACTTATTGCGGAGTCAAGTTCTGTGCGATTTTCCTTTTTTGTGGAAACGAAAAATTTTCCATGAATAAGTGGTTGCATGATTTAGTCCTTCACAAGCCTGACGGAAAGCTTGTAGTTGTCGGAAATAGCTGCGATTTCGCCTGGCAGGTTTTCGCTGAAATCCGTGATGCTCAGGGAATATGGATTGTCGCCATTCTTTTGCCCGAGCCAGAATGCAGCAGTATTCCCTGTATGCACCAAATCGTTCTCGTAATCTGTATAACCCTTCGGGAGCGCGTTAAAGCCAAGTGAGTCAATGCCGTTGTTGTAATCCCAGCCGTCTGTAGATTTCAGGCACTTTGGCGCTTCTTCGCCGATATATAAGTCACAAAAATTTTGCAAGTCGGTCACATCTTCTTTCGTTGGCAAATGCCAGCCAGGCAGGCAAACTTCGCGTGCGGTGTCAAAGGAATAAAAAACGTCATCTGATTTAAACATCAGATTCTCTGCAAGCCAAATCTTCCCGGAACCGGCATTTGCACAAACTTCGTTTTTTACAATGGTACAGGCAGAAAGCTGAACGGTCTTATAGGCTCTTCCGTCGCGTGGATCCGTTACGGAGCCGTCAATGCCAAACTTCACCTTGTATTCATTTCCCTTAAATGAGGGATGGTATTTGAACCACCGGGAATCGGTGAGCAAGGCCTTTTGCCACTGAATCATAAAACGGACCATCGGTCCGTCCATGGCATCGGTCGGAACGCAAGCCATCAACTTGTGCAAAAGCGGCGGGTTGTCTTCAAAGATCATCTGGATTTCAAATTCAGACAATCGTGCGTGCCACTCGTCTTTCAGGCGAGTAATCAGCTTTGACGGATAACCGTAATCGGAAAGTTCATCCATTGGGCTTTTATAATCCTCAATTGGGATGCTGTGAGTAAAGATTGTCGTCTATACATATGCGTATCGCAAATATAATGTCGAGAAAGTGTAATTACAATTTTTTTTTACTTCCATTGTTTTTGAATGAAAATGAATTTTATGCTTGTTTATACGTGTTTGACAATTCAAAAGGTCCTGAATAGAAAGAATGAACGCCGAAAAAACAATACATTTTGTATTGTAAAAACGATTAAATTATTCTGCTTTGAAAAAAACATGATTTTTTTTAGAAAAAGAATTGTGTTGTATTGACTTTTTGTATTTTTTTTTGTTATATTCTTTTTGTCATACTTTTGGGGTTTGCTTTGGGACAAAAGTCAAAAAAAGATGAAATACAATATCCTTTTAAGATGTCGAACATTTGGTTTATTCGTGCTAAGGAGATGGATGCGTGTCTAAAGTAAAATTAAAATGCGATAAATGCGGTCGCGCCTTTGATGTTGATGTGCAATATACTCTTGATGATTCCAACGAAAGGAGCATGGGGGAAGAAAAAATTCGAAAGGCTGACATTGATGTAAAGTGTCCGTCTTGTGGTAATTTGATTTCCGGCTGCATTAAGTATTGGGAATATCCGCCTGGAATGATTGATTATAAAGATGACTCTCATTTAGAGGGTGGTAATGTTGAGGATTATGGTGTTGGCCATGGTTTGAATTAACAGGAAAACTGAACAATAAACAACAAGGAGATGGAATATGGCTATTTCTACAGCTATTCAAAAAGGAAATTACGTTTACGTTTACGACGAAAAGAATTCTCATAAATTTAGTATGCCGGGTGAATTGATGGGGTTCACTTCTTCAACAGTAACTATAAAACGTGGAAATTATGCTAACGTTTACGATGAAAAGGGTTCCCATAAGTTTTCCAAACCTATTTAAGCATTAAGTAAAATTCGTTATGGGTAGTGACTGCTCATAACGAATTTCAACACTAGTCTAAAACTTTAATGAGGAATTTATAATGGCTCATACACTTGAAGGTGACATTTTCTGGATTATCAAAAAGTTATTCAAGTTATTGTTTTTTCTAATATTGTTCCCTTTTAAGATTTTTTCTCGTAAAAAAGAGACCTCTCATTGTGAAGAAGGTGCAATTCAGGAAAACGATGATTGAGATGTAATGTCTCGTTCATTTTTGGATACGAGGATGTTCCTTGTAGCCATTCTGAGCGATGAACTGCGAAAGTTCTGGTAAACGAAAAGCTCCCGCGAAGTTCAATCGCGGGAACCTCTTTGTATTGTAACTCTCTAAAAATTTTTTATCTTGTTGATATGTCTTCCATGAAGCCTATCATTGAGTATTTGAATTACCGCCAGTACATTGTGGATTATTATGCCTTTAAGAAAAGGACCAGCGCCTTTTCGTGGCGTGAATTTGCGAAGCTTGCGGGGTTCACGAATCCGGTGTATTTAAAGCAGATTGGCGATGGCACGTACAACCTGGGCAAGAATGCCGTTGAGCGCGTTGGTGGCGCCATGGGGCTTGCCGGTTTTGAACTGACCTACTTCAAGATTTTGGTACAGTTCAACCATGCCAAGAAGGATGTGGACAAGAAGAAGGCTTTCGAGGATCTTCAGTCTATAGCCAAGGTCCACAAGGTCAAGGTTCTTGGCGGCGATTCCTTCACTTATTTTGAATCATGGAAAAATCCGGTGCTGCGCGAGTTGGCTCCTGCCATGCCGGGGGCAAAGCCGCTGGAAATTGCCCGCGCCTGCCGTCCTGAGATTTCCGCCGCGGAAGTCAGCGACACTCTCCATTTTTTGGTAAAGACGGGCCTCCTGTCTAAGGACAAAGAGGGCAATTACCATCAGACGCAAAAGTCTATTTCCATGGGTTCTACGGATGCGGCTCCTGTGGCCGCCCGCCTGATGCAGCGCCAGATGGGCGAGTTCGCCATGGAGGCCCTGGAATCGCTCCCGCTGTCCGAACGCAGCATGTCTGGCTTGACTCTTGGCCTCACGAAAAAGGCATATGAGCGAATCAATCAGGAAATCGCCGAGTTCCGCAAAAAGATTGTGGCCATCGCTACCGAAGAAGATGGCATGGAAAACGTCTATCGACTAAATTTGCATTTGTTTCCGCTGACCCAGCTTGGGGAGGCTTTTTCGGGTTCTTTGGATGAGGAAATTGAAGGTGAAAAATAGCAAGTATTTTTTGAGTGCGTTGTGGCTGTGCGTCTTTGCGCTGTTCCTTGCGTCTTGTTCCGACGACAGTAAAACCGCAGGCGGCAGCACCGAAGATTCCGGCATCGTGGCCATTAAGGATCGTGATGTGGCTGGCGTTGCCCAGAAGGGGCCCTTCGTAAAGGGTTCCGCCGTGACGGTCTATGAACTGGAGGGGAAGTCCCTGAATCCCACGGGCCGCATCTTCACGACGAAGGTTTCCAGTGACAAGGGCGAGTATGCCTTCCAGAAATTGAATCTGGTTTCCCAGTACGCCGTGTTCGAGGCCCTGGGCTATTACCGCAACGAGGTGACCGGCGAAATTTCTTCCGGTACGGTTACGCTAAGCGCCCTGGTGGACTTGACCGAGACGGATTCCGTGAATATTAACGTATTGACCCACATCGATAACGACCGCGTTCGTGAACTTGTTCAGGACGGTTCGGGATTTGCTGACGCAAGGAAAAAGTCCAAGACCGAAATCAGTTCCGCTTTCGGCATGACTCCGCCGACCGCTGGTTTTGAAAATCTGGATGTCTTTGGCAATGATGCCGGCGACGCCGAACTGCTGGCAGTTTCCATGATGCTGCAATCCGACTTGAAGTCGGGCGAACTAGGCTCAAGGTTAGCTGACGTTTCTGAAGACATTGCCCAGGACGGCGAATGGAACGATGAATCCGTCAAGGGTGAAATTGCGAACTGGGTTGCAAGCGCAAACCTGGACAGTATTTATGCCAATGTAAATTCCTGGGGCTTTGCCGAACAGCCCGTCGAAAAGAGCGATCTTTACAGCGGGTTCGTAGAAGAGAACAAACAGTATATTTCTGAACGTCCGTCTGAAATTCTAGATAGTTCCGCGTCCGATGGCGAGGAAAGTTCCTCCTCCGAAAAGGTGGAGTCTTCGGGCTCTTCGTCAAGTGCGGATTCGCCGGCGTCCTCCAGTAGTGTCGTTGTGACTGGTGAAACCTTTGTGGACGAACGCGATGGAAATGTCTATCGCTATGTGAAAATCGGTTACCAGGTCTGGATGGCAGAAAATCTACGTTATGTAAGCACCGGCAGCCATTGCTTTAACGATGACGAATCCGAATGCGAAAAGTTTGGCCGCCTTTATGAATACTCCGAAGGCTTGTGCCCCGCAGGTTGGCACATGCCCACTCAGGCGGAATGGACTGTTCTGTTTGATGCCGTAGGCGGTGTGGATGTTGCTGGTAAGGCGCTCCGTGCCGTAGGTGCCTGGAATGTCGAAAACTACCCGCTGACCGCCGACGATACCGATGCCTATGGATTCTCCGCTCTCCCCAGCGGCGTGTACATCTTTGGTGACCACGAAAACGCAGGCTTTTATCTCTCCAGCACATTGGTTGGCGGCGATGCTGTTTATGATGTAGGCATTGTAGGAAACGGTGATAGTGCCTATGAATCCAACGCCCTGTTTACTACGGCAATTTCTGCACGCTGCGTGATGGATTAATTATTTACAAATAAAAAAAAGGCCGTGCCAAGTACGACCATTTTTTGAATTCATTGAAGCCGGTTACTTTTAGGAGCCGCAGGTACCAAGGCGTCCTATCGTGTGTAGCGAGAACTCACTGGATTCCTGGAACTTCAAAAGAATGGCTCCTGTTTTCTTCACCGCATCGCTTGAAGTTGCAGAAGATTCCGTACCGGAGTCATACTGTTTGAATTCAGACCAAGGCATATTAATAACAGTAAGAGAATCCGCCTTAGGCACCTCATATCCGAAGTTATGAGAACCCTCTATAGCTTCCTCCCCTCCAGCAACTAGGTCCAGCGTAAACTTGCCGGTAGAAGAATAAGCAATGCACACACCTTCCCAATCCGAAATGTCTACGCCTTCACGCATTTCACTCCAGATATTGAAGCCGATACCCGCAAAGGGTTTTTCAATAGCAGATCCTAACTCAGCAGAAATCTTGATAGCATCGTACTTTTCCATCATGAGGGAGAAAGTTGTGCAAAAGAACTGGCCTGCAAGTTCTTCAACATCAGACGGGAACTTTATTTGAGAATTTCCACCCACATGCTCATCGGTAAATTCATACCAGTAGCCGGCAGTTTCATCGTCAGAACCCGTAATGACGTGGCCTGCATCATCCGTGGTTGCACACCACAAGTCACCACAACCTTTGACTTGAGAACTACTAGAAGAACTGGGCTCTACGGAAGAGGAGCTAACATAAACAGAGTTACAGGTACCCTTGCGGCCAACGCTTTGAATATAGTAGTCTCCAGAATTCGTAAAGTTCAATTTGACAGCCGCCACCGCCTTAACGAACGCATTCTCATCCACATCTATACCCGGCATTCCCCAGCCAGCTTTCATCTTGAACTTGCTCCAGGGAATATCTATCACACCCTTATCAGATGCTACTGCCGTATAGACAAGGTTGCCGTAATCCGTCGAGGTTGCAGTGTTTTCGGAAGCCAACTCCACCTGGAAAGGTGCTGTAGCGGTATAGGTTAGGCAAACTCCATCCCATCCAGAGATATCTCCTCCTTCCTGATTTTCGCTTACCACATTGAAGCCAAGTCCCACATAACCATATTCATAGGCAGAGCCTATTTCAGCAGAGAACTTAATACCACTATAGGTTTCTATCAAAGGTCCAAAGAAAATGCCATAACCATCTGCTATATAAGGAGGATAGATAATTTTGGAATCACCGTTTTCGGGAGCATTATTGTCAGTGAAATCATACCAATAGCCTGAGGTTCCCTCATTTTTGTCATAACCATCTTCGTCGTAGCCAGTATTTACACGGCCGTACGTATCCGTAAGGCCACACCACAAATCACCACAGGCTTTCTCAAAAGCGGTAGCGCTGCTACTGTTAGGGGCATCAACTTTCCCATCAGAAGATGATTCGGGAGTTTCCGTAGAAGAAGCCCCCTTAAGAACCCATTTTTCATCCTGACAGATGTAAGTTTTATTTTCTTCCTTTACGAGAATTTCCAGACCATTGCGTTTAGTGGTGCAAACCTGAAGATCCTCAAAAGATTCAACGAAGCCTTCAAAGGAATTATCGGAAGAACCGTTATCGGGATCGGATGAGGGTGCGCTAGATGAATCTCCACAAGCCCACATTATTGTTGAAAGGGCAACTGCAGAAACTGCAAAAGAAAACTTTTTCATAATAAACCTCCAAAATAACCTAAAGCCAAATATATATTCTGAAAATTTTTATGCACGCACTAAATTAGGCTGTCTAAGAGCGTAATAGCTCTCTAGAACCTGCAGGATTGACTCCTTTTCGCGGGGAGAGAATCGGCGGTGACTCATATAGAACTGCTGGGCAGAACAGCCCCGCAGGAATTGAATCTGCTGGTAAAGCAGCTGCACGTTGTAGGAGTCGGGCTTGCCGTGACCAACCGTAGGGTAAGTGGAATCCCCGAGAAAAGCAATGTCAGATTTCTTCTGAACGTCGGGTTCGTCGCGGTTAGCTGCGTCGCAGGAGGCAATGTTGCGGGTGTCGGGCGATTCTCGGGAAGTTACACCGCCGAGGGGCAGCATCAGGGAACCTTTGGCGTGGCTGCTGGGAATAGGTTCTATCTGAATCCGCAGGCCATCCTCAAATTGCAGGGGCGATTCTACGATGGTCACGTCTTCGCGAATGGTTTCGTCGCAATGGCTTGTTCTTCTGCAAAGCCTTGGCTTATGCACTTCTGAATTTTCTCCTCAAGACTGATCATCAAAAAACCTCCAACCTAATCGCATTCATAATTTTCTTTGATCCTGGAAATTTAGGAACATTGTCCTCGAGCCATTCCTCGTCAAGTTCAAAAATTTTATTCCTGTAGTTGCCTATGATTTCTTTGTAGTAGTCAAAAGGCAACTTGTTTGAACGACGTATTAGTTCGATTAGCAGTCGCTCTTTTGTGTGGATTTTTATTGAAACTCCGTTAACCTCTTTTTCTTCGACGCCGAGCATTAGAAGATTGTCTGGAAAAAAATACTGGTGTACTCTTTGGTCTCGGATTTTTGTGAAATCGCGGTCGGTTCCTAAAGTGTAGTGTTCTGGAACGACGTCGGTTAAACCGTGATAATAAAATGCACTCTCCATGGTGAAGACTGCGCTTTTATTTTTGAAGGCTACCAGGGCTAATTCCCGCCATGTGGAAGTGTCCGAATAAATCCCGTTTTCTACTTTAAACAACTTGCCGTTACGAACCGCTTTCTCAAGAAAGTGGTTTGTGCCGTAACGGGATATGCAATCGTCATAACTGTAAAACATGAGTTTTCTTCCTGTTGGGGAAATATACCTGATTTTATTATTGTTGTCAAGTAAATGTCCGCAAATTGGATTGATTGCGGATATTTACTTAAATATACGACGCACAAAAAAAGACCCCGGCTTTCCTGCCGAGGTCTTTAAAGTTTTGCTGGATCCTTCGACTTCGAGCCTTGCGGCTCTCCGCTCAGGATGACGCCTAGACGTGATTAAGCCTTGTAATCTGCGATCTGATCTGCAGTCATGCCCATGATGAAGTTGGAGTGCTTCATCACTTCTGCTTCTGCAAGGTTCAGGTAAACCTTGGCGCTCTTGCCGAACAGTTCTGCGTTTGCAGAAGCGTCGCGGATGAGGAGCTGTGCCATGACGCAGTTACCGGCCATTTCGTACAGGCGGCGGCTGCAGAGGTCCAGGAACTCGTTGTTTTCAGCGGCCTTGACGTAGTCGATGGCTGCCTTGAACTTGTCGTCCATAGCCTTTGCGCGGGCCTTGAGGCTTTCAAATTCCGGTGCAACAGCGGCTGCTTCCAGTTCGTCGAGCATGGAAGTGTAGGTGCCGGTGGTGATGTGCGGAAGAGCTGCAACGACCTGGAGCTGGGTAGTACCTTCGTAGATGGAGGTAATACGGGCGTCGCGGTAGAGGCGCTGGCAAGCGTATTCCAGCATGTAGCCGGAACCGCCGTGAACCTGGATGCTGTCGTAGCTGTTGATGTTGGAGTATTCGGCATTCATGCCCTTGGTGAGCGGAGTGCCGGCAGATGCCAACTTGTTGTACAGCTTCAGTTCAGCCTTTTCTTCGTCGGTGAGCTTGCGGGTGCGTTCGATATCTTCAAGAGACTTGTAGATGTCAACGTAGCGAGCTGTCTGGTAAAGGAGGGCGCGGCCAGCGTCCAGACGAGCCTTCATGTTGGAAAGCATTTCGTAGACGCCGGGGAAGTTGATGATAGCCTGGTTGAACTGCTTACGATCCTTTGCGTAGGCGAGAGCTTCGTCGTAGGAAGCCTGGCTGATACCCACTGCCTGTGCAGCGATACCGAGACGAGCGCCGTTCATGAGGGCCATCACGTACTTGATGAGACCGAACTTGCGGCGGCCGCAGAGTTCTGCCTTAGCGTTCTTGTAAACCAGTTCGCAGGTCGGAGAACCGTGGATACCCATCTTGTTTTCGATACGACGAACATCGACGCCACCGTCGCGCTTGTCGTAGATGAACATGGAAAGGCCGCGGCCATCCTTGGTGCCTTCTTCGGAACGGGCGAGAACCAGGTGAATATCGGAGTCGCCGTTGGTGATGAAGCGCTTCACGCCGTTCAGGTACCAGCACTTGTCTGCTTCGCTGTAGGTTGCCTTCAGCATAACGCGCTGCAGGTCGGAACCGGCATCGGGTTCGGTCAAGTCCATGGACATGGTTTCGCCTGCGCAGATGCGGGGCACGAAACGGGAACGCTGATCTTCATCGCCGAATTCGTACAAAGTTTCGATACAGTCCTGAAGGGACCAGATGTTTTCGAAACCTGCGTCGCCGGCAGCGATCATTTCGTTAATGGCGGTGTAAGCAGTTACGGGGAAGTTCAGGCCACCGAAACGACGGGGCATGGTAACGCCGCAAAGACCAGCCTTCACGGTTGCTTCCAGGTTTTCGTAAGTCTTGCTTGCGTAGCGGACGCGGCCGTTTTCGCAATGAGGACCTTCTGCATCAACTGCTTCTGCGTTGGGAGCGATCACGTTGGAAACGATGTCGCCAGCCAGTTCGCAAACCTTGTTGTAGTTGTCGATTGCGTCGGCGTAGTCGGCCGGAGCGTAATCGGACTTTTCTTCATTAGCAAAGCCATTTTCCCTGAGTTCCACAATGCGGTTCATCAAGGGGCTGCTTTCGAGATTGAACTTAATCTCTGGATGATCTGTATAGAAATTTGCCATAGCGCTTACTTGTTGTTTGCCTTGTAGTACTTGATTAACTTGGGAACCACTTCTTCAACGTTGCCGTTGATGACGTAGTCTGCGATTGCATTGATCGGAGCATCCGGGTCATTGTTCACGGAAATGATAATGCCGGAATCCTGCATACCAGCGATGTGCTGGATCTGGCCGGAAATACCGCAAGCAATGTAAACCTTGGGGCGAACGGTGAGACCGGTCTGACCAATCTGACGGTCATGGTCGGCAACGAAGCCTGCGTCGATTGCAGCGCGGCTTGCTCCAACTTCGCCGTGGAGTTCCTTGGCCAGTTCGAACAGCATGTCGAAGTTTTCCTTGGAGCCCATGCCGTAACCACCGGCGACCACGATGGGTGCGCTCTTCAGGTTGTTCTTGGCGGCTTCAACGTGGCGTTCCAGAACCTTCACCACGTATTCAGCTTCGGGAACGTACTTGGCAACGTCGTGCTTTACGACTTCGCCCTTGTAGTTTGCGTCCTTGATTTCCTTCTTCATCACGCCTTCGCGGACGGTAGCCATCTGCGGGCGGTGTTCCGGGTTCACGATGGTAGCAACGATGTTACCGCCGAAAGCCGGGCGAATCTGGCAAAGCTGATTTTCGTAGAACTTCTTGACACCGCCGATGCTCATTTCGAAGCTGTCGATTTCGAGTTCGGTACAGTCTGCGGTCAGACCACTGTGGGTGGCGGCAGAAATGCGGGGGCCAAGGTCACGACCAATCACGGTTGCACCCATGAGGCAGATCTGGGGCTGTTCTTCCTTGAACAGGTTGATCACGAGAGATGCATGGGGATTGGTGGTGTAGGGGAACAGGCCTTCAGCGTCGAAGACGTGAACCTTGTCGACACCGTAGGGGAAAACCTGCTTTTCGATGCCGTCGATACCGGAGGCGGCACAAATGCATTCCAACTGGACACCCAGGGTGTCGGCCAGCTTACGGCCCTTGGAGAGCAGTTCGAGGGAAACGTCCTTAACGGTAGTCCCTTCAATTTCGCAATATACAAATACGTTATTCATAGGTTAACCGATAATCTTTCCTTCTAAGAGTTCCTTGATCAGGCCTTCCACATCTTCATCGCTAGCGGTGAGGGTGCGGCTTTCCTTGGCCTTGAACACAATGTTCTTCACAGCCTTCACGTTGGTCGGAGAACCGGCCTTACCGATCTGGGCAGGATCTGCCTCGATGTCGGCTGCACCCCACTGGGCGATGTCCAGGTAGGGCTTTTCTGCGATAAGGGCTGCATACTTTTCTGCGGCTTCGGGAGCACGTTCGGCAACTGCGGTTGCGTTCTTGTACTTCATGACGCGCTTTGCGTTGCGGGGGCGGCAAGGAGCTGCGGAACCGTTAACGGTCACGACTAGCGGGAGCGGTGCTTCCACGGTTTCAACGCCACCGTCGATAAGACGGCGAATAACAACCTTGCGAGCCTTTTCGTCGAGAGAAAGGATTTCTTCGGCGTAGGTCACCTGGGTGAGGCCCAGCTTCTGGGCGATCTGGGGACCAACCTGTGCGGTATCGCCATCGATAGCCTGACGGCCGCAGAGGATAATGTCGTAGTTGCCAACCTTCTTGATGGCCTGTGCCAGGGTGTAGCTGGTGGCCAGGGTGTCTGCACCGCCGAGGGTACGGTCGGTAACGACGAAGCCTTCGTCTGCGCCGCGATAGAGAGATTCGCGAACGACTTCTGCAGACTTGGGAAGACCCATGGTCACAACGGAAATGGTGGAACCTTCGAACTGGTCCTTCAGACGGAGGGCCTGTTCCAATGCATTCAGGTCTTCAGGATTGAAGACTGCAGGCAAGGCAGCACGATTGATGGTGCCCTGTTCCGTCATGGCGTCAGGACCAACATTTCGTGTGTCGGGAACTTGCTTAGCAAGTACAACGATTTTAAGACTCATAATGTTTATTTCTTTAGCGGGTTCAAACCGCCAAGTGTGTTAGTTTAATGTTTAGTTAGGCCAAATGTACTTAATTATGGAGGGATTGAAATGTGTTTTACACAGGCTGAACCCCGTTTTTGTATAGAAATCGAAACAAAACGTACTATTTTCTTACAAATAACTTACGTAACGAAATGTACGGCGTTGTTTGGGACAACAGTTTTGTACTTGAGTGTTTTTTTGTTCTTTTTTTATATTTGTTTCCAAAAATTAGCCTTATGCCGTGAAAAGCTGCGTAGCGAAAGAATCGCTCGTAAGAGAATCCCGTGAAAGCCGGGAACGGTCCCGCCGCTGTAAGGGTGGACGAAACCAGCAAGAACCAATGTGCGATAAGCAGGATTGAATTCGCATGTGAAGGAGCTGGAAGTAGAGTGATCCCCGAGTCAGAAGAACTGTGAGGTTAAAATCGTTGCGGTCGTGTGCCGCGATTGAATGGAGTCGGATGCGAGAGACATCGACAAGATTTGCCGCGTTGGTATTAAGCGCGGTCGTTGGCGTGTGTGCCCAGGAGGGTCCTGTTCAGGATCTGGGCTCTACGGATGTCGTGTCCGAATCTCCTTCTGTATCGCAGAAAAGTACAAGCGTTACTGAAATTACAAAGGATGCCTGGGAGGGCAAGCCCTACTCTGCGGCGGAACTTCTGGCCACTTTGCCTGGCATTCAATATTATCGTCAGGGTGGTCTCGGAAGTTTCCAGACCATCAGCATTCGTGGAATCGCTGCAAAAAATATCGTCATCTGCATGGATGGTGTTCCCATGAATGATGGTAGCGGCGGTGCCGTAGACTTGGGACAAATTGACCTGAACCAGATTGAAAAAATCGAGGTCTATAAGGATCGCGTTCCTGCAAAGTTCGGCGGTGCTGGAATTGGCGGTGCAGTGAATTTTGTAACCAAGTCCGCCATTGTCCGTGATGCCTCCGGCAAGAAAACTTACGGACAGATTCTTGCCAGTTATGGTAGCCATAATTTCTGGGAAGGATCCGCTCAGGTTCTGCATCAGATAACGGATAGCGTTTCTTTCGCCGCAACTTTATCCGCTCGTCATTCTGATAACGATTACGAGTTTATTAATCGTAACGGCACTAAATACAATAAGGATGACGATTACACGGATGTTCGCCGCAATGCCCAGTATACGGAATACTCCGGCAATGTGAAGTATCGTGTTCTTCACAAATTTGGTGGTTTCTCTACATTCTCCCTGACTGCATCCATGTCCGATGCTGGTAACCCTGGTCGCGAGGATTACCAGACGACTTTTGCTGGCTTCGATGGGGAAAACGCTCGGGCAAGCTACCGTATGGAATTTCCGGAATTTTTCGGATGGCTTTGGTTGGAGATGGGCCTGACTGGGGAATTTGAAAAGTCCGTTTCCCATTCCTATTATCCGATGGACCATATTGGTTATGTCTCTACGGAATATCTGGAATATGGAACTGGCGGATATAAATTCATTCCGGAAGTGATTGCTAGTTATTACGGAGAACGTCTTGATGTGAATCTCCGTCTAGCAGGTGGTGCGGACTATTACACCCCTCGCGGAAACTCCACCAGTTGGGCTCTGGATCGTTACTCGCTCTCTTTGGCAGGAGATGGCGAATTTCGTATCCTGCCTTGGATTGCTGTAGGTGCAGAAGGTTCACTGCTGGGTGTTTCTGATGACATTCATGGCGGTACGATTGTCCTGCCGACCTTCTCGAAGAATCTGGATGATTCTGCGGAAAGGAACCTGTCCTATTCCGCTCGAGGTATAGTGAAGGTTGGTAAGGATGATTCCCGTTTTGGTGGCAGTGCGAGTTTTGGCCGCTTCTATCAAAAGCCTGATCTGATGGAGCTATATGGTGTATATCCTGGCGTTATCAGTAATCCGGAATTGAAGGATGAGGTGGCTTATCGATTCGAGACTAGCGTTTTTGCGGCAACGGAAAACCGCAGAACGATTTTGAGAGCGACCTATTATAGTACCGTCATGGAAAATGGAATTTTCTGGGTGAATTCTGCTTCTTTCATGAAACCTTTTAATTTAGACGATGCTCGGATAATGGGTCTTGAATTTGAAATGGAAAGTAATCCGGCAAAGTCCGTGCGAACTATTTTGCGAGCCACTTTCCAGGATGCCGTAGACAAGTCGGATGAAAAGGCTTATCGCAATAATAAATTGCCGGGAGAACCTGCCCGCTCCTATTTTGCGGAACTTCAGCTGGATTTGCCCTTGCATTTTGACTTTACGTGGTCTTCCAATTATCGCACTAAAATCTATAGCGATCGGGCCAATCGAATGGAGCAGCCTGGAGTTGGGATCCATAAGGCGGTTCTTGGATTTAAGCCTTTTGAATCAACACGTTTGGCTTTTTCTGTAGACAATATCTCGGATGAAACCTATCGCAATTTTTACACCCCATTTCCCACTCCGGGGAGGGAATACAAACTTACACTAACTCAGGGGTTCTAGCCCCCGCGCAAGGGTTTCGTGATTCAAACGAAGGACGGGATCCTTGTGACGACACAAAAAGGAAAAACAATGAAGAATAAATACTTGGCTCTTCTTGCTGCAAGCTCTTTCGCGTTCTTTATGCAGGCTTGCGATCACAATTCTATTGCCGCTGGCGAACCTGGTTTCGACAAGGATGACGATAAATCCTCCTCCTCTGTTAAGGGCGATGATAAGTCTTCCTCTTCTTCTGCTAGTGAAGAAAGTGAAAGTCTTGCCTCCCTTTACGTTGTAGGTTCTGACTACAAAACCGGTGAAATTCGTTGGGTGGAAAATGATTCCATTTCTGCAAAGTCTCTGGAAATTTATCAGGACACCAAGCTGGTAACTGTTGGTGATAAACTCTTTGCTCTTGAACGTTCCGGTTCTGATAACGTAGCTCTCATTAATACTGCCGATCACAAGGTGGTGTGGGAAACTGCCTTGAGTGATTATTCCAACCCCACTGACATTGTTGCCGCAGGCAAGAATGAAGCCTGGGTTGCATTGGAAGGCACCGATAGCTTCGTGAAGATTTCCATGGAAAATGGTAAGGTCCTGAAGACTGTTAAGACTACCGACTTCGTTTCTGAGGGAGGCTATTCCCCGAACCTGGTTGATTTTGAAGTGAGCGGTGATACTCTGTTTGCTGTGTTCCAACGTTACGTCTCCAACTTTGACGCTGATGGCAACTGGACTGGAACCTCTTATCCCAAGGGACTTCTTGCTCTGTACGGCCTGAAGGATGGCGAACTGCTGGATACCATTCAACTTGCCAAGAAGAATCCTTCCGCAGTAGCGGTGGTGAAGGGTGAAGTCTACGTGGCATCCATGGGCGAATATAATGCTAGCTATGGCACCGATGCGGATGACGAACGTGGTATTGAAAAGGTGAACCTTTCCAAGAAGTCTTCCGAACTTTATGTTTCCGGCAAGAAGATTGGTGCTGGCGTGTACAACTTCGCGGTTGACTACAAAGCAGGCGTTGCCTATGCGGTCGCTTACAAGGGCATGGATATGACAACTTATGCAACCGAAGCTCCGGTGATGAAGATTGACCTTGCTGCAGGTTCTGCTGAAGCCATTAAGGGTATTGCCGATGCAGAAGGCGGCCTCGTCGTTGATGCTGCTACTGGTGTGCTTTATGTGGGTGACCGTACCTATGGTGAAGAGGCTGTTTATAGCTATGATGGTAAAAAGGTCGCTAAGGTTGCGTCCGCTGCAGAAAAGGCTTTGGCTCCCTATAGCTTGGCCGTCGTCAAGTAATTTCTAGATCCAGGGGTAAAAGGAAAAAGGACTCGACATTTTGTCGAGTCCTTTTTTTGTTTCTAGGAGAGATATTCTTAGCTTTTGATGATTTCGATGCCTAGACGGTTCACCTTGTAGTGCATCACACGGGGGCTTAAATCCAGGTCGCGACCGGCAGCGCTCATGTTGCCTTTGTGGCGGCGCAGGGCTTCACTGATGATTTCCCTTTCGTAACTGTCGATAAGAGTAGAAAGCGGGGCGGTGCCTTCGGGCAGAAGCGCTGTTCCGGAAGTGACGTCCGTCTGTAGGGTGGGTGGCAAGTCGTAGGCGTTAATGGCCACATCCGTCGTTACTAGGCAAGCGTGTTCAATACAGTTTTCCAGCTCGCGAACGTTACCGGGCCAGTGGTAGCTCAATAGCATGTCAATGGCGGGGGAACTTAGTCGGGCGATGTTTTTCCCGTATTTCAGGTTCATCTTTGCGATGAAATAATCTGCAAGCAACAGAATGTCCGTCTTTCTCTGGAATAAGTCTGTCAAATGAATCTGGAACACGTTTAGACGGTAATAAAGATCCTCGCGGAAAAGTCCCTGCTGCATCATGGCTTCGAGATTCTTCGCGGAACTGGCAATCAGTCGTACGTCGGCATTCTGTACGATGTTGCTGCCCTGACGGCTGAATTTCCCGTCCTGAATGAATTGCAATAATTTAATCTGGGCGTTGGTGCTGAGGCTTGCGACTTCGTCTAGAAATAAGGTGCCTCCAAGGGCCTGTTCCGCCTTTCCTAATCGACGGCTGGTGGCGCCTGTAAATGCACCGCGTTCGTATCCGAACATCTCGCTTTCGAAGGAGTTGGCGTTACTGGTGTCACTGAGAGTGCTGCAGTTCAGCATGATGAACGGTCTTTCTCGCCTGTCCGAAAGCTGATGGATGCTTCGGGCGACGTATTCCTTGCCGGTGCCTGCGTTGCCGCGGACAAGAACTAAAGCGATGGAAGGTGCGATGTGACGGACCTGATCGCGTACGGCTCGCATTTCGCTGGTGTTTCCGATGAGTTCGCCGGGTTTTCCCTTCACTAGGTCTCGAATCTTGTCGCATTCATCCTGGTGGGCGGCGTTTGCAGATTCGAATTTTTCGGAAAGTATGGTCTGGATTTTGCTCAACTGTTCGTCGCGTTTGCGTACCGAGCGCAAAGTCTCGGCAATTTCAACAAAAGCGGAATTTTCAAGCGCGGTAAAATCCATAAAAATTAAGCTGCGTCAGGGCTGTTTTAAAGGAGTACTCGCCCCGACGCAGCATGTTCTAGGAGAGAAATGTGACTCAAATATAGCAAATAATTTTGATTTTGTTTTACTTTTTTGTAAAAAAAGTATAAAACTTTACAAAAATGTAAAGAAATGAGTCGAAAAAACGGCCGTTTTTTAGTGACTAGGCTCATTTTTGTTCCTACTTTTGCCCATACATCGGTTTTGCGACGTGTAACGTCCCCTTGCATAGGTATCATTCAGAGCGAAACGTAGCGGAGTCGAAGGATCTAAAAAAGAGGTTTGTAATGAATTCCTACAGAAAGAACACCATTGCCGAAATCGCCAAGGCTGCAACCCTCCCGGTGAAGCCTGCTGAAACCGTCAATGTGGATTACTACGGTGAAGACGTTTTTAACGCTAACGCCATGAAGGTTTACCTGCCCAAGGATATCTGCAAGAAGCTGCTTGCAACCATCGAGCAGGGCGCTCCCCTGGATCCGAACATCGCTGGCGAAGTGGCTCATGCCATGAAGAAGTGGGCCATGGATCGCGGTGCCACTCATTTCACCCACTGGTTCCAGCCCCTGACTGGCTCCACCGCCGAAAAGCATGATTCCTTTTTGGAACCGGATGGTCTTGGCGGTTGTGAAGCCATTATGGTGTTCAGCGGCAAGAACCTGATCGTAGGTGAACCGGACGCATCCTCTTTCCCCAGCGGCGGTATCCGTTCCACTTTCGAAGCCCGCGGCTATACCGCTTGGGATCCTACTTCTCCTGCATTTATCAAGCGTCACGGCAATGGTGCTACCCTTTGCATTCCTACGGCATTCTGCTCTTACACTGGCGAAGCTCTGGACAAGAAGACTCCGCTTCTCCGCTCCCTGCAGGCTCTTTCCAAGTCAACCGAGCGCTTGATGGCTTGCTTCAAGGCTGGCAAGAAGAAGACTACCGTTACTCTGGGTGCTGAACAGGAATACTTCCTCATCGACAAGCGTTTCTACCTGCAACGCCCGGATCTGTACCAGGCTGGTCGCACCCTCTTTGGTGCTGTTCCGGCAAAGCATCAGCAGATGGATGACCACTACTTCGGTTCCATTCCTGCTCGTATTTTGAACTTCATGAATGAAGTGGAAATGGAACTGTGGAAGCTTGGCATTCCCGCCAAGACCCGCCACAACGAAGTGGCTCCCGCTCAGTTTGAACTTGCCCCTATGTTCGAAGAAGTGAACTTGGCTTGCGACCACAACATGATGGTCATGGAAGTGCTTCGCAATGTGGCCGACAAGAATGGCCTGGTTTGCCTTCTTCACGAAAAGCCTTTCGCTGGCGTGAATGGTTCTGGTAAGCATAACAACTGGAGTGTATCCTATGGTTCTGGCAATCTGTTGAACCCGGGCAGCAACCCCCATGAAAATGCTGTGTTCCTCACCACCCTTTGCGCTGTAATCTATGCGGTGGATACTCACGCGGACTTGCTTAGAATGACTACCGCTGGCGCAGGCAATGATCATCGACTGGGTGCTAACGAAGCTCCTCCGGCCATCGTGTCCATGTATCTGGGCGATCAGCTCATGGACGTGATTGAACAGCTGGAACAGGGTGCTCCCAAGTCCAGCAAGCAGGCCGGCGCCATGAAGCTTGGTTCTGACAGCTTGCCGCCGCTGCCTCGCGATGCTACAGACCGCAACCGCACCAGTACATTCGCTTTCACCGGCAACAAGTTTGAATTCCGTGCACCGGGCTCCAGCCAGTCCTGCTCTGAACCTAACGTTGTTCTGAATACTATCGTGGCTGAAGCTTTCGACATGATTGCAGAACAGTTGGAAAAGTTGGATGACAAGAATTTCCATTCCGGTCTCCAGAAGATTCTTCAGAAGATCGTGAAGGAACACAAGCGCGTAATCTTCAACGGCAACGGCTATACCGACGAATGGATCGCTGAAGCGGAACGTCGCGGCCTTCCCAACATCCGTACTTCCCTGGAAGCACTGAAGGCTCTCAAGAATGAAACCAACATTGCCCTCTTCGAAAAGTACGGCGTTATGAATCGCGTGGAAATGGAATCCCGTTACGAAGTGAACGTGGAAGACTACCACAAGCGCGTTCGCATCGAAGGTGAAATCTGCCGCGACATGGCCAAGAACATTATCTTGCCCAAGGCGGTGGAAGCTTACTCCTGCGCCCTCAAGACTAACGAAATGGCTCTGAACCAGGGTTTCCCTGGTGTAGATGTTTACGTAAAGTCCCTGGGTGAAGGCTGCCGCGACTTGACTGCAGCCATCTCCAAAATGGAAGCCGCCCTCGAAGCCCAGCACGAAAACATCCTCTCTGCCATGGCAGAAACCCGCAAGGTGGTGGACGCCTTGGAAAAGGTTGTTCCCGACGAAAAGTGGCCTCTGCCTAAGTATAGGGAAATGATGTTTATCTATTGATAAACGTCGTGTAATTGTCATGCCGGCCCCCGAGCCGGCATCGCCTTTAACAAATAATCCTCGACACTTTCAAGTGCCGAGGATTTTTTAATTGATAACTAAGGCGAGTGAAGCGACCATGCTTGCATGGGCATTTCCGAGCCGATTATCAACAATAACAAAGTTATTAATTGATAACTAAACCGAGCGTCGCAAAAACAAATTCCATTTGTTTTTATGACCGAGGTGCCTATCAAGAATAACGAAGTTATTAATTGTTTTACCGAATGTTACTCTATGCTAGAGTCGTAGCCTTCCTTCTCCACGGGTATCACGTGGATGGAGTAGGAGATTTTGTTGCCGTGACCACGATTACTCTGAAAATGGGAGTCCACTTCGATTTTTTCGCCATTGGAAAGTGTGGCCACGCCGTGATAGACATCTCCGTCGTTGCCTGAGACTTTTACGCTTTGGCAAGAAAGTCCCTGGTCGGCAATACCATCGCTAATGACATTTTGGGCTTCCTTTTCAATCCACCAGTAGCGTCCAGTTAGGGGGCCCGGAATGGCGATTGCTGCAACCCAGAGTGCAATCACTCCGGCGGAGATAAGTCCCTTTGTAGACGCAGGCAAATAGGATCCCTTGTTCATCTTGTTAAGGCAAACCAGTACGTAGAAGCCAGCGCCCAACCCAACCAGAAGGGAGACGTAGCAGGGCCAGGTCTTGAGGAACATGAAGTAAACGAAGGCGTAGCCGGAAATGATATAGGAGCAAATGCCGAGGGCAATAAGGCAGGCGAGGCAAATCAAAAGTGTCTTGGCAGGGGTCTTCTTGAAATTTTCGCAGAATTCCCGAGCTTCTAAAAATTCACGGGTCTTGACTTCTGTGAGAAGTCCCTCGCCTTTGCAAACTTTGCAGGAGGTTCCGTTGGCGTCGACCTTGGTTCCGTTGCAGCAAATGCAGTCTAGCTTTTTGATTTGACCGGAGCCACAGCAGTAGGGGCAACGTCCGTTTTTCTGGCCTTTGCCGGTACCTTTGCAATGCTTACAAATTTCTGAATTTTTTACGGGAAAAAGGATCGCTCTTCCCATGGATTTAATGAAAATCTGGACAGATTCGTTTTGCTCTGACATGGATATTCCTGGTCTAAGCGAACAGCCTTACGACCCGCTTGATGCCTGCGATAAAGCGGTCAACATCGCGCTTCAAGGTGTATGCGCCGAAGGAGAGACGTAAGGTGGCGTCTACGCCGAACCTGTCCATGACAGGTTGAGCGCAGTGGTGGCCGCTGCGCACAGCGACGTTTTCTTCGTCAAGAATCATGGCGGCGTCGCTGACGGCGATTCCGTCCAGCGTTACGCTAATCAATGCGCCGCGTTCCTTGGGGTTTCCAAGAACCTTGATCTGAGGGACTGTAGCCAGCTGTTCCAGGGTGTACTTTACGATTTCTTCTTCGTATGCGCGGATGTTGTCCAGGCCCTTTTCCTGCAGCCATTCCACTGCCTTGCCCAAACCCAGAACTTCGGCAATTGCCGGAGTGCCTGCTTCAAAACGTTCGGGAACGTCGGCGTAGGTAGTCTTTTCGAAGGTGACGTTCTTGATCATTTCGCCACCGCCGTGCCAAGGAGGCATGGAATCCAGCACGTCATACTTGCCGTAAAGAACGCCAACACCGGTAGGACCGTAAATCTTGTGACCGCTAAATGCCAAGAAGTCGCAATCCAGCTTTTGCACGTCAATCTTGATGTGGGAAGCGCTTTGGGCTCCGTCGATTAAAATCTTTGCCTGGGGTGCGCGGCTCCTGACCACGGAAATAATTTCTTCGATGGGATTCACTGTGCCTACGGCGTTGCTCACGTGGGTGACCGCCACCATCTTCACTTTTTCGGTGAGCAGTTCCGGCAGTTTCGAAAGATCTAAATCGCCGCTGTCCAAAACGGGAATGACCTTGATTTTTGCGCCTTTCATTTCGGCGACGATTTGCCAGCTTACGATATTGGCGTGATGTTCCAAGCCGCTAATGAGAATCTCGTCACCGGCATTGAAGAACTTGCGCCCATAGCTCCAGGCTACCAGATTGATGCTTTCGGTGGTTCCTCGGGTAAAGACGATTTCGCTTTCGGATTTTGCGTTGATGAACTTGGCCACGTTCTTTCGTGTAGCTTCGTAGGCTTCGGTGGTGCGAGCGCTCAGACGGTATACGCCGCGCTTTACGGAACTGTAATGTTCGCGGTAGAAGTCGTTCATGACGTCAATGACGCATGCGGGCTTCTGAGTGGTTGCGGTACTATCTAAAAAAGACAGGGGCTTGGCGTCTTGATCGCCTGCCACCAGCATAGGAAATTCGCTACGGATCTTTTCTGCATCAATCATAGCTGTAAAAATAGAAATTGAAAAATGTTAAGAATTGTTTCAATGCCTGAATGCAGCTGCTTTTGTATATTTGTGTCGCAAAAAATTGGAAGGTTTTGGTATGGACTATAACTATAAAAAGTTCTTTTCTATTGCTAGCGTTATTTTCTCGCTGGTTTCCGTTTCTTTCGCGCAGCAGGAACTCCACGATGCTGTGGATAATGGTGATGTGGCCACTGCTCAGAAAATTGTCAAGAAGGGGGCTGCCGAGGAAATCTACTGCGGCAAGCTGAATCCCAATGACGCCGTAAAGGTTTATGAAAAGATTTTCAAGGCCATGCCCAACGAATCTTTTGAAAATTGTCCCACCCAGTTTGCTTATGGTTACGGTGCCAAGGTCTGTGCCAATGCCAAGGCTATGGATGCCTGTTCTGAAGTGACGAAGTTGTTGCTGAAGGATGGGGAAGCTGGTAATGTGAACGCCATCGAAACTCTGGATGGTGTAATGAAGGCTATCATCAAAAATAAGGCCTTCGCAAAGCCTGTGAAGGAACAGGTGGATACTACTGCCTGGGTGGCTTGCCCCAAGAAGGGTAAGGATCGTGCTGCCTGCATTGAACAGTGCAAGGTTCAGTCTGATTCCTTGGCTGACGAAGCTCATAAGGCCCTCTGTGATTCCAAGCCGGAACAGTTCATTGAAACAACCATTACGGTTTCCAAGCCGTCTCCGCTGTTTGAAATGCTCCGTACGGAAATTGCTGTCGGTTACTGGAAGGCCCCCATGTCGGTGGCAGAAAAGTTCTCTAAGCTGACTCAGACTTACGCAAAGGCACTTTCCATTGCGGATACAGCTGTGGTAAATCTCGCTTACGTAGATCGCTGGGCTGAAACTTACAAGGCTGCAGGATCTGCACTTCCCGGTGGTCAGCTGTTCCGATTCTGCGCCTCCTGGCAGCCTCAGGTGGATTCCATGCTTGCCGCCAAGGAAATCGCAACTCGTTGCCCTGTATTCGAAACCTTCGTGGATCCTCGCGACCAGCAGAAATACAAGGTGAAGGAAATCAATGGCCTCAAGTGGTTTGTCCAGAACCTGAACTTCGCGGTGGAAGAAGGTTCCCTCTGCTATGATCGTGAAGAAGAAAACTGTAAGGCTTATGGCCGTCAGTACAATCACGCAACCGCTTTGACAGTATGCCCGGAAGGAACTCACCTGGCAACGGAAGACGAATGGTCTTCGCTGGAAGAATTGGCTGGAGGTGCAAGTTCTGCCGCTGAAAAACTTCGTAGTAATGGTTCCGATGACTTTGCCTTTACCGCTCTCTTTGGCGGTCACACCAATAAGAATGGTTTCTCTGTAACTGCTGGTGAAGGTGCTTACTTCTGGATGGAAGATGCTGCTGATGAAGGCCGCAGCTACGCCCGCTCCATGTTCGCGACGGATCGTGATGTTTCCCGTATTCCTGTGGATAACGGCTATTACATGTCTGTTCGCTGCGTCATGAACTGGACCGCAAACACTATGAGCGCTACTGAACAGCCTGCCGAATAATTTGAGAGACAAATGACTTCTGAATTCAAACCTACCTGCACTCGCGAAAATTGGATTAAACGTCAGACCTTGATGAATAAGGTCCGTCAGTTCTTTGTCAGTCGTGATGCCCTGGAAGTGGAAACTCCCACTCTGTCCAATGCAGGGGGAACGGATCCTCAATTGGATTACTTCCAGGTAGGTGTTGAGGGGGAACCCCCGCGATTCATGATGACTAGTCCCGAATTCCATATGAAGCGTTTGCTTGCTGCGGGTTTTGGCGATATCTTCCAGATTACCAAGTCTTTCCGTAAGGATGAATTCGGTAGTCATCATAACAATGAATTCAGCATGGTAGAGTGGTACCGTGTGGGTTGGCCTCAGGAAAAACTGATGGACGAAGTGGAAGGCCTCGTCAGTGAAATTCTGGGGAAGCCCATCCATGCACGTCGTACCCGCTGGGTGGATGCCTTCAGAAATTATGCAGGCGTGGATCCGTTCTGTGAAGACTTAAACTGCTTTGCGGACGCTTGCGCCAAGAGGAACATTCCTACTCCGGATGTATCCTCCATGTCCCAAGAAGACTGGTGGGATTACCTGATGGTCTTTATCATCGAGCCTACTCTGGCCAGTAACGGGCCGGAATTCATTCTGGATTACCCGCCCTCTCAGGCCGCCCTTGCCCAGACGTACAAGGATGCCGATGGTTTCACCTGGGCAAAGCGCTTTGAACTTTTTGTGGATCAGGTGGAACTTTGCAACGGCTATACAGAACTGACGGACGCCGCCGAACAGCGTCGTCGTTTTGCCGCAGACCTTGAAATTCGTAAGACGATGGGTAAACCGCTGCCGCCTATCGATGAACATTTCCTTGCAGGATTGGAATCCGGGATGCCTGCTTGTTCCGGTGTTGCCCTGGGTTTGGATCGTCTGTTTATGCTGGCTATGAATCAGCCCGAAATCGGGGATGTCATTCTTTTCCCCAGCCCGATAGCTTAAATAAGATGCAAAGGGAGGGGCTGTTCCCCTCCCTCTGAACTCCCTCCCCAGCTAATTACTCTCTGCGTTCGCAATTAGCGAAATGTTCGGGCTTATTTCAATAGCTTCAGAATTTCTTTTCGGACGTCGTTTTCTTCGAAGATGCCGGAGTGGATTTGCACAATGCTGTCCTGGTCGTTGACAAGGAAGGACACAGGGATGAATCCGGGATTTCCCAGTAGATTCATCAGGTCGTAGTTCCAATGAATTACTGTCCAAGGCAGCTTGTGCTTTTTCTTGAATTTGGCAGCGATTTTTGCGTTGTCATCCTCGCTGACCATCAGGATCTTTAGTCCCTTGTCGGAGAATTCGCTATGGAGATTTTTCAGCATGGGGATTTCCGCCATGCAGGCGGGGCACCAGCTGGCGCTAAGGACGATAAAGGTGGCCTTGCCCTTTTCTTCCTGGTAGGATGTTTTTCCGTTTGTAACGTCAATTGCGGAGAAATTGTCAATTTTTCGGGAAATTTCCTTAAATTGGCTATCAAGGTCCCTTTGCTTCAGGACCATGTAACCCAATACCAGCACGGGTATTGCAATTAGGAGTATTTTAACCGCTGAAGAACGCATTTCTATAGTGAATTTATGAAATTTTGATTTGGTTTTAAGTTATATTCTCTGCTATGGCATACAATATTCAAGATCTTCTCGCAGAAATGGTTAAGCGTGGCGCATCTGACTTGCATATTACTGCAGGCGCCCCTCCTCTTATTCGTCTTCACGGTAAGTTGACACCTATTGGTGAAAACAAGCTGAAACCGGATGAAACCATGCGATTGACCTATAGTTTGATGAACGAAGGTCAGAAGAAGTCCTTCGAACAGCAAAAGGAATGCGACTTTTCTTTCGGTATCGCAAACTTGGCTCGTTTCCGTGCGAATGCTTATCTGCAGCGCGGGTGTGTTGCGATTGCACTCCGTATTATTCCTCTGGATATTAAGACCTTCAAGGAATTGGGTCTTCCCAAGATCATGGCTGAATTCACCACCCGTCCTTCCGGCCTTGTGCTGGTGACTGGTGCTACTGGTTCCGGTAAGTCTACTACTTTGGCGGCTATGATCGATAAGATCAACAAGGAACGTCATGATCATATTCTGACGGTGGAAGATCCGATTGAATTTTTGCACAAGCATCAGAACTGCATGATTAACCAGCGTGAAGTAGGTAGCGATACCATGAGCTTTGCCAATGCGTTGAAGATGGCTCTTCGTCAGGACCCTGACGTGGTGCTTATCGGCGAAATGCGTGACTTGGAAACCATTCGTGCTGCACTTACTATTGCTGAAACGGGTCACTTGGCTTTTGCAACGTTGCATACCAACTCTTGTGTGCAGACCATCAACCGTATTGTGGATGCTTTCCCTAAGGGAGAACAGCAGACGGTCCGTACCCAGCTGTCCTTCGTACTTCAGGGTGTTATTTGTCAGACCCTGGTGCCTCGCATTGGTGGCGGTCGTGTCATGGCTTATGAAGTGATGAACGTGACCCCGGGTATCCGTGCCTTGATTCGAGATGATAAGGTCCATCAGATTGAATCCATGATTGAAATTGGCCAGAAGTTCGGCATGAACACCATGAACATGTGTCTGTGTGAACTGGTTAAGAACCGCAAGGTGGACCGTTTTGAAGCCCTTTCCCGTTCCCCCAGTCCTGATCAGCTGGAACAGCTGATGCAGAAGGAAGGGGTGTAGGAGTAGTCAATGGCAGAATTTCTCTATAAAGCAAGTAACGCTCAAGGAAATAAGTTTGACGGCGTTATCGAAGCGAAGGACAAGGCCGAAGCTGAAGCCTTGTTGATGCGTCGCCGCTTGATTATCGAAAGCTTGAAGAAAAAGCCTACGGAAATCAAGATTAAGTTCGGTAGTGGTATTAAGCCTGCCGACATTTCCAGGTTTACCCGTATGTTCTCTTCCATGAGTTCTGCTGGTCTTCCTATGCTGCAGTGCTTGAACATTCTGGAAAGCCAGTGTGAAAATCCCGATTTGAAGGAAGTGGTTCATAAGGTGACCATGTCTATCAACGGTGGTTCCTCTTTGGCAGATGCTCTTTCCCAGCACCCGAAGGTGTTTAATACCTTGTACACCAACATGGTGGCTGCTGGTGAAGCTGGTGGTATTTTGGATGGCATTCTTGCACGTCTGGCAGATACCCTTGAAAATGGCGAACGCTTGAAGCGAAAGGTGAAGAAAGCTCTGACTTACCCGGTGATGTTGATCATCGTGGGTGTGTTGGTGGTGATCGCTTTGATGACCTTCGTGGTGCCGACCTTCGCAGAACAGTTCGCTGCTCTTGATGCTGAACTTCCTGCTCCGACTCAGATCGTGATGAACATTTCTGACTTCTTGCGCGATAATGGTGCCGTGCTCTTCATTATGGTGGTGATTATTGGTGTCGCGTTCAAGATGGCTTTGAAGGTTCCATCCTTCAAGTTTGCTTGGGACGGGCTTATGCTGAAAGTTCCGAAATTAGGTGACCTTCAGGTAAAGTCTGCTACTGCAAGCTTTGCCCGTACTTTGGGCACGCTTTTGAATGCCGGTGTGTCTGTGATGGACTCTCTGAAGGTGGTGGCGTCAACGGTTTCAAACAAAGTCATTGAAAAGGCTATTGGAAAAATTTCCATTGGTATTGCAGGTGGTAAATCCATTGCGGAACCTATGGAAGAATGCCACTTGTTCCCGCCCATGGTGATTCAGATGACCGGTGTGGGCGAAAAGACTGGTAACTTGGGCGGTATGCTCCTGAAATTGGCTGACTTCTATGATGAAGAAGTGGATGCGGCTGTGGATGGGGTTGTGGGCATGATGGAACCCTTGATCATCGTTTTCCTCGGTGGTGCTGTGGGTGGCTTGCTCATCGCTATGTACATGCCGATGTTCTCCATGTCTGATAATGTTAAGGGGTAAACTCCTTAGTTTACGGAATGAAGATTTGTTGCAAAAGACCGCGGAATATCGCGGTCTTTTGCGTTTTATCACAGGTTGAATACATTCGATACAGTATGAATCTAAATGATTGCCGCTTGTTTTGCGAGAGGTCTTTTTTTAGGGTATATTATGGTCATAAAACAAGAGGTTCAATATGAAGTCTAAAATCCTTCTCCCGATCATTACTGCTGCTCTTTCTATGAGCATGTTCGCCGCTTGCTCTGATGATAGCAGCTCTCCCTCCAATCCGACTGTCAATCCTGACAATCCGGTTGTAGACCCGAGTAATCCGGAAATTGATCCCAATACTCCCGTTGTTGACCCGAACAATCCGGTTGTCGATCCGAATGCTCCTGTGGTGGACCCGAACACCCCGGTCGTGGATCCTAATACTCCCGTTGTTGACCCGAATACTCCGGTTGTCAATCCAAACACTCCGACTGTAGAACTTGATCCGGATGCTCCAAAGGATGCAAATGGCAAGATTACCAGCAAGATCTTTGACGATTCTGGATTGGCTAAGCTTCCTAACAACGATACCGTTCATGTGGATAACAAGTCCGATTACAACTACTATGGTGCGGAACTTTCTGGTAAGGATCAGTTCACTTATGGTCGTTTCGAAGCTCGCATGAAGATGGCTTCCATTTCCGGTTCCGTCAGCTCCATGTTCCTGTATTACGATAATTCCTATATGTTGGAAGATGAACCCTGGAATGAAATCGATATTGAAGTTCTGGGAAGAAATCCTGGCCAGTGGCAGTCCAATATCATTACCCGCTATCCGAATGAAGAAGGACAGAAGGCTCACAAGAATATCACTTCCGAATATATCCACCAGTTTGGGGATAACTCCACTGAGAATTTCCACCTGTTTGGTATGATCTGGACTCCGGAATACATCGCCTGGGAAATTGACTCTGTGGAAATTCGTCGCGACTATTATGGTCAGACCCGCACTGAAAAGAATGGCCCTGAACAGGATCAGGTGGCTTTCATGACCATGGAACAGTCCTTGCGCTTTAACTTGTGGTCTTCTGCAAGCACTGGCTGGGTGGGTAAATTTACCGGTGGCGAACTGGCTGATGGTCCTGTGGAACAGCTCATTGACTATGTCCGCGTTTACGATTATGACCCTGCCACCAAGGGCTTTGTGCTGAACTGGCAGGATGATTTCGATGGTGACGCCTTGGATAAGGCTCGCTGGAAGACTGGTAACTGGAAAATGGAAAATGTCATGCTGTCCCCCAACAATGTGGTGGTTGCTGATGGCTACTGCAAGCTTTTGCTGAGCCGCGTGCTTAAGACGGAAGATACCGCCAAGTAGAGTCTCCTAACAGACAACCGAAAAAGCTCTGGAGTAATCCAGGGCTTTTTTGTATATTGTTTAGGGGTTGATATGAAACGAGTTCTTTTCTTTATCTGTATGATGGCTGTGGCTTGCCTTGCTGCCGGCAAAAGAGTCCAGTCTAGGATGGGCGATATTTGGCTGTATAAGGATAAAACTGAAAAAGAAACTTCGTGCCAATTGGCCTTTGGGGAAGAGGCATCCATTGTAGAGATTGGCAAAGATCAAGTTCTCATTAAGTCTAGAGATCGTGATTGCCAGGGCTGGACGCGAAAAAATCAATTGGAATACGTTCCCCAGAAAAAGTCCTCTATTATTTTGGATGAAATCCCACTATGTTGCCTTGGCCCCTGTTCTTTTCCTAGTGAAGAAGAAGTGCGTGCGTCTCGTTTTCAATTTGCGGAGCAGGTGGCGGATTTTTACAAGGATTCCACTTTCATTGCTGTAGTGGACTCTAGCGAGGTTTTTAAAAAGAAAGTTGAATCTTTTAGGGATTCCCTCTATCGCTTTTATGTGACTCATCCAGAAGACTCTGTGGAACATAGGAGTTTTGTGGAGAGTCTTATACCCTTCCCCCATCCAAGAAATATGGAGATTGCCCGTATGGAATGGGATGATGTTTTGGAAGGAATTCTTGATGATGAAAATGCCAGGTATGGTTATGTGATTGGTATGGGAGATGTTTTGTTTGACTCCCTTTATCAAGCGAATTATGAACAAATTCATAATTCATTAGACAGTCTTTCCCCAGAAAACAGGCGCTTGATTCAACTGGTGTTGATTCGTTACGAAATGATTTTGTTGAGAGACGAAAAGGAACGCCGTGAATTGACGGAAAGGGCGCGGCCACTTGCGGATTCTGTCGCTCGCGAAAATAAGAACGTGAATTCCTGGCACTTGGCTGGAATTCCGGAGCGGTTGGGTCGTGTGGCCTATGTAAAAAAGTATTCCTTCTATTTTGCACATGGATTTTTCAATACCCATTTGTTTAGCGATAAGCGTTCCCTTGAAGGAGGGCTTTTGGGCTGGGAGTTTTACCTTGGTGGCACGACCCGCATAGGGGATTTCGCTCTTTATGATGGCTTGGCCGCTGGCTTTAAAAAAGATGGTTCTGGAACATTCATTCTTGATGCTGGACTCATGTATAGGCCCAATCTTCCCTTTGGCCATTTGTGGTCTATCCAACCGGAATTCGGTGGGGGAGGTATTTTTATTTCAGATGATATAGTGCCTTATTATTTTGGTGGCATCCGCTATGAACGGGCGAAAAAATCTGGAGGAACTGAAGAAGGGCCTGCGGGGTATCTCAATGGTTGGAACGTGGGTGTTTCCGCCAAGATGATTGGAACTGATTTGGTAGGCGTAAAACTGGATCTTCGCTGGACGATTCGCGGATAAAACTTGTTGTTTTTTTTCTAAATTTATCCCCGAAAAATTTAAAAGGGATAAACCATGGCAACTATGACTTCTGCGCAAGTGCGCGAATCCTTTATCAAGTTCTTTGAATCCAAGGAACACTTGTTCGTCCGCAGCTCCCCGGTGGTTCCTCACGACGACCCCACCTTGATGTTCACCAACGCTGGTATGAACCAGTTCAAGGCAATCTTCCTGGGTGACAATCCCAAGGGCTGGAAGCGAGCTTGCAACAGCCAGAAGTGCCTCCGCGTTTCCGGTAAGCATAACGACCTGGACGTTGTGGGTCGCGACAACTACCACCACACTTTCTTCGAAATGCTGGGCAACTGGTCTTTCGGCGACTACTACAAGAAGGAAGCTATCGCTTGGGCATGGGAACTCTTGACCGAAGTCTGGAAACTCCCCAAGGAACGTCTCTTTGCAACTGTTTACGAAGACGATGACGAAGCATGGCAGATCTGGAAGGACGTTTCCGGTCTTCCCGATGACCGCATCATGCGTTTTGACGCTCACTCCAACTTCTGGGAAATGGGCGATACCGGTCCTTGCGGCCCCTGCTCTGAAATCCACTACGACCGCGGCGACCTTGCTACCCAGATGGAAACCTTCAAGGACCCGATCCTGGGCGTGAACGGCGAAAACGACCGTTACATCGAAATCTGGAACAATGTGTTCATGCAGTATGAACGCATCAGCGACGGTTCCCTCATTCCGCTGAAGGCCAAGAACGTTGATACCGGTATGGGTTTCGAACGTATCTGTGCCATCCTTCAGGGCAAGCGCAGCAACTACGACACCGACGTGTTCACCCCGATTATTTCCAAGGTGGCTGAACTTTCTGGTGTTCCTTACACCGACGACGAAAACGGTACTCCCCACCGCGTGATCGCAGACCACATCCGCGCCGTTTCTTTCGCTATTGCCGATGGCGCTCTTCCCTCCAACGAAGGCCGTGGCTACGTGCTCCGCCGCATTCTCCGCCGTGCAAGCCGCTTTGCCCGTCTCCTCGGTCAGAAGGAAGCCTTCATCTACAAGCTGGTTCAGGTTTTGGCCGATACCATGGGCGAAGCCTTCCCGGAAATTCGTGAACGTCAGGCTTTCGTTACCGAAGTTATCAAGAGCGAAGAAGACCGCTTCATCAAGACTCTGGACGCAGGTCTCGAACGTTTCGAATCTATCGTTGCTGAAATGGGCGACTCCAAGGTCGTGCCCGGCGACAAGGTCTTCGTTCTCTATGATACCTACGGATTCCCGCCGGACCTCACTGGCATCCTCGCCGAAGAAAAGGGCCTCACCATCGATGAAGCCGGTTTCGAAAAGTGCATGGAAGAACAGAAGGAACGTGCCCGCGCCAACATGAAGCAGGGCATCAACACCATGGGTACCGAAGGCTGGACCCAGTACTCCGAAGCTTCCACCAAGTTCGTGGGCTACGATCTGTCTGCTTGCGAAGCCAAGGTGGTCCGCTATCGTGAAGACAAGGGTGTTCTCTCCATCGTTCTGGAAACCTCTCCGTTCTACGCAGAAATGGGTGGCCAGGTTGGCGATAAGGGTACTCTCGTTTCCAAGGATCTTGAAATTTCTGTGTTCGACACCGTGAAGGTGAACGACACCGCTATCTGCCGCGGTAAGGTGGTGAAGGGTGTTGCCAACGAAGAAACCATGGGCGCTGTGTTCATGGCTACCGTCGACAACGAACGCCGTATGGATATCCGCCGCAACCACTCTGCAACTCACTTGATGCAGGCTGCTCTCCGTTCTGTGCTTGGCTCTCATGTCCAGCAGCAGGGTAGCTTGGTGACTCCGGATTCTCTCCGTTTCGACTTTACTCACTTCAATGCCATGACCGCCGAAGAAATCCAGAAGGTGGAAGACATGGTGAACGCCAAGGTGATGGAATGCCTGCCGGTACATACCGACGTCATGGGCGTGGACGAAGCTAAGGCTTCTGGCGCCATGGCTCTCTTCGGCGAAAAGTACGGCGAAGAAGTCCGCGTGGTCAAGATGGGTGCTTCCGGCGAGGAATTCTCCAAGGAACTTTGCGGTGGCTTGCATGTTTCCAATTCCGGTAACATCGGCATGGTAAAGATCATCAGCGAATCCAGCGTTTCTGCCGGTGTCCGCCGTATCGAAGCTGTCACTGGCCGCGGTGCTATGAACATGCTCCGCTCCGGCGCTCAGATTGTGAACTCCCTCCGCGATCGCCTCCGCTGCAAGGATGTTGAAGTTCTGGATCGTATCCAGCAGTCCTTCGAAAAGACCCAGGCTCTTGAAAAGAGCCTCCAGGCAGTGAAACTTGAACTTGCAACCCTCGCCGCTGCAGACTTGCTGAAGGACGCTACCGACGTTAAGGGTGTCAAACTCTTCGTTCGCGAGCTGGCTATCGCTGACGACAAGTACAAGGAACTCCTGGACGGCGTTCAGAACAAGCTGGACGTTGACTCTGTGGCTGTGATTGCTAACAAGGGTGAAGGCAACGGTAGTGTTGCTGTCATCGTGGGCAAGAACGTCCAGGGCAAGGGCGTCAAGGCTGGCGACATGGTGAAGGACCTGGCCGCTATTTGCGGTGGTAAGGGCGGTGGACGTCCGGACCGTGCTCAGGCCGGTACCCGCGAACCTGCTAAGATTTCTGCAGCTCTCGCTGAAGCAGAAAAGTGGGTCTCCGCTAAGCTGGGCTAATGGATTGCTCTAGCAAACGCAACAGCTTGTTTAAATTACTTCGATTGGCCTTGGACGAAAATCCGTCCAAGGCTTTTCTTGATGGATTTCCGATGTTGACTGCCGAGGAATGGCAGGATGTCTATGAACAGGCGGGCAAGCAGACTCTTCTTGGCGTTGCGTATTCGGGTGTTGGGAAACTCCCCTTGAACTTTTATTTCAATGGAGCTGTGAAGCGGAAACCCTTCAAGGCTTGAATGAATTGATGAACAAGGAATCTGTTCGGCTGACGAAATTGTTTGAATCATGCGGCCGTCGTTCAGTGATTTTAAAAGGGCAGGCCAATGCTCGATTGTATCCCGATCCTTTTTCCCGCCAACCAGGGGATATAGATATCTGGGTCAGCGGAGGGAAACCAGACGTATTGCAACTGCTTGATGATTTGAAGCTACAGATGGATGTTTCTCCTTCGGCTTATCATGCGCAACTGAAAAAGAATGAAAAATGGAATAACGGTAGAAGTTCATTTCTGTCCGTCATCAGGAAATTTCAATCCTGTAACGACAAAACGGATGATGAAATTTCTGGAGTCGGAACTGGAAAACAGCATCCTTGCGGAGGAGGGATTCTATGTTCCTTCCAATAAATTCGCGTTGGTAATGCAACTGTCACATATCCAGCGACATTTTGTCGTTGAAGGTGTTGGATTAAGACAATTGATGGATTACCATGTGTTGCTGACTCTTTCTACGGAAAAAGAAAGAAGAGAAGTAGCTGCCGTTCTGGATGCGTTTGGTTTGAAACCGATGGCGGGTGCGGTCATGTGGCTACTGCATAAAACATTAGGCTTGTCTGAAAATAATTTCCTTTGTGAACCAGATGCAGGACGGGGGAGGAAGCTTCTTGCAGAAACGATGCACACTGGAAATTTTGGGGGACATGGTGATGGCCTTCAAAAAAAATGGCTTTTCTGGTGGATGGAACGGCGTGCTAGAAATTTGAAGAACATGTTCTTCAATCCGGCAGAAATCTTTTTTGCTGAAATTTGTTACTGGATAAAGATGGTCAAGAAAACGCCCGTAAGAATCAGACTGCGTAAAATTTCCCTTAGGGGAGAAAAGTGGTGGTTGTCTAGGCGAATTGTCCGAAGTATTTTTTCTCTTCGTTTAAATCCAACCCGCTAATTATTGTTTCCAAATTTTCGGCTTTTGCTATTTGCTGTTGGACAAATTCTTTTGTTCGTAAGGATTTGGCGTCTTCTATATGATGCCCTACGGTCTTCATGAATTTTTCGACCCTCTTCATGTTCGTCATCGTGGATTCCGTGCAATACACATTACACATCCTTTCAAAGATATAGTCTTCGGCAACATTGGATAGATGGGTCATGTCCTCTGCGTAGAAACGATAGTCGCGAAGTTCGTCCATGACGATTTCGTAACTGGGAAAATAACTGACTGCGAGGCTGTTCTTGTCTGCGGTGGCTCCAGAAAATTCACTACAGATTTTTTCTACGGCCAAATGCAACGTCGCCTTGGAAAGATTATTTCCGTGGGCACCGTCATTCAAGTGACGCAACGGCGAAACTGTAAAGACGACCTTTGCGTCCTTGTTTATTTTATGTATGGCCTTAATGGTGTTTCTAATTGCGCTTGCTGCTTCGTCTACAGAAATCAGCTTGCGGTCAAAAAGTTCTGCGGGTTCCTTATGGCAATTTGCAACAGCCTTGCCGGTTTCTTTTAAGAAATAGACAAATGCGGTGCCTAGCGTGATAAATATGGCGTCGGCCTTGGCGATAAAGTCCCGGGTTGTTTTTAATACGAGACTGAACTCCTCGCGGGAAAATTCCCCTTGATAATCCCAGCGGCACCAGGATTCGCCGTCACCCTCCGCAATTTTCCGGAAAAGATTTTCTATGGATAGGGGGTTGTACAAAACCCCAAATGGATTTGTCAAAATATGGAGTTTCCGTTCTGCAAAGCGTTTTGAAATATTGCCGGCAAAACAGGAGCCTATGAAAACAATGTTAGAAGTGTAATCGATTCTAAAATCGGCCCGAGGAATGTCTATTTTCGTGAAAAGTTCCATATTCATAGACAAACATAATAGAATCTTTGGAGTAAAAGAGCTATATTGAACTTGTATCTTTAGCTTTTAAGGCGTATTATGAAAATCGGAAAGACTGAAGCTCGTCTGAATGCGGCAATTGAAAAGCGCGGTGCGTTGTTCGCTGTGCTCCTGGATCCGGATACTTCTGACGAAGCCGCCTTCGTGAAGTCTGCTGTGATGGCTGCCGAGAACGGTGCTGACCTGCTTTTGGTGGGGGGCTCCTATCTTGGAAACTTTACCTTGCCTAAGCAGGTGGCAGCCCTGAAGGCTAATGTGGACCTTCCGGTTGTTCTTTTCCCGGGTGGCGCATCCCAGGTGGTTCCCGGTTTTGACGCCATGCTGTTCATGACCTTGGTCAGCGGTCGCAATCCTAACTACCTGATTGATGAACAGGTTCGTGGTGGCGCCCTGGTCCGCGCCTTGAACATGGAAGCTATTCCCACGGCTTACCAGTTGATTAACAGCGGCAAGCGTACCACGGTGGAATACATCAGCGGTACCATGCCGGTTCCTGCAAACAAGCCCAAGCTCAGCATGGTGAATTCCATTGCTGCAGAACTGATGGGGATGCGTTACGTTTACCTGGAGGCAGGTAGCGGCGCCGAAGAGCCCGTTCCTGTGGAACACATTGCCTACACCCGCAAGGCTACTGAAATGACCATCATTACAGGTGGTGGCATTAAGGATCCGCAGACAGCCGCGGTTCGTGTTGCTGCCGGTGCAAATATTATTGTGACTGGCACCCTCTGGGAAAAGGTTCAGGACCCGAAGCTTCTTGCTGAATTCTCCGCAGCGATTCACACTAAGGGCTAAATGTTGTTTTCGATCCACTGGTAGCGTTTAAGCATCCAGTCTTTCATGTCCTCTACGGCTTCTTCATAAGAGCCGTAGGGCTTTTTTAATGCCCAGTTTTCTGTGTTCTTGATGATGGGCCAACGTTTGTACTCGTTGTCGATTGCGGCGCGTATTTCGCTTACATAAAGAGGGATACTGTCGATGAGTGCGCGGAACTTTTCTCGGTGTTCCTTCCAATAACGAGCGGATTGTCTTTGTACGTCGTAGTCCCTGAAGACGTACCGATGCCAGTGACCTTTGCGAATGTACCAACCATCGGCTTCTCGATTTTCTGGATAGGATTGATTGCCGAATCCTAAGTCCAAATCCCAAATGGGCCCGAAGCGGATGGGTTGGTCTTCCTGCCAGGTCATGAAAATACTACGTGAAAAATTTCCATCCTCGTTTTTGGAATATTCCTGAAGCCAATATTGCAAAAGGTAAGATTCCAAGTCAATCCATCTGTCGATTTTATCCTGATTGTTGGATGCCCCGGTAGATAGATAGTATTCGAAGTAGTCGAGTTTTTTCTTGAGCAGATTGGCTGTTTCCTCGGTCAATTCTTTAGGGCTCTTGATATGGAAACTGCGGCTCTGTTCAGTGGTGATATAGGGGGTGTCCAGTTTTTTGGAGTCTTCCTTTTCGAAGAGGAAGGAGTGGCTGTTCTTTGGAATGTCCACACGGTTCTTGCCGACTTTCACTGTTTCCGTAAACTGGTAGACCCCCATATATTTGCGGTTCAGGTATAGTTCTACAAACTGGTCTTTTGGCGTGTAGTTTGCGCCTAGCCATTCCGATAACCTGAAAATCATGTGGTTACGGATTAATGTCTTGTCTCCGTAATTTGCGATAAGAGCCCAGTCCCGATTCTTGGGCATGCCGAACATGGATTGTTTATCGTTAAATTCCAATTTGAGACCATACTTGGGCATTTTTGCACTGGAGTTTCCGCGACCGCGCACGGTTAGGTTTAAAACGTTCCCCGATGGTCCGTCCTTGCCGTAGATTTGCAACTTGGCCTGATGTTCCGTAGTTACGTCGCGGATCTGGGCGTAATCCTTGGTTTCGATGATGACGCGGGGCAGGCCTGCGTAAGGATATTCTGAATCGTCCAATACGAGATATTCGTTGCCGTTGGCGTCTAATAAGGCGGAATCCGTTTCGTCCCAAAAACATCCTGATAGGAATGTGGCTGCTAGCAGCCCTAGGCCTGCGGCTATAGTAAACCGCAGGCATTTTCTGCCAGTGTTTTTTTGAACGGACCTTTGTAACCTCTTCACGTTGTGTAAAATAAATAATTTATACGCATTGGGCCTACCGCTAATTATATTTAACAGGACATGGAAAAAATCTTACGCAATATTCTAATGCTGCTTTGCGCTTGCTGCCTATGGATAGGCGATGCCCTTGCCGTAGAATCGTTGCGTCCAGTCTCTGCTCCTCGCTCCTGGCTGGAATACACGTTCTCTGCGGAACTGGATGAGGACGTGTATAGCGGACTTTTGTCTCTGCAGGGGGAATACGCCTTTTGCACTCGGTTTAGTGTCTATCTGGATGGTTCTTACCGCTTGCTCAGCTACAGTTATGAGTACGCTATGGATGGCTACATTCATAATTATGCAAATCTCCATGTAAGTGGTCTTGATGAAACTTATGTGGGGTTTAAGTCTTTGATTTATGGTCCCTTTGGTTTGGACGTGAATTGGCGTCTTCCTCCAAGGGATGGTTCCCGTAAGAATCGTTTTCAGAGAATGAATTTGGAACCTTATGGCATGTTCTCCATCACGAAGCGTCTAGATGTTGGTGCTTCTATCCGGTATAATGCCTTTCTGGAAGATCGAAACTATAAGCCCGGAGATGAACTGGGTGTGAAGGCAGGCGTCGTATGGCGGCCTTTCGATGTGCAGGGGGAGCCGCCCCTGTGGACATTTGCGGGGACAGCTCTGTTCCAGACCCGGCTTGAAGAATCCGAAAACCGCAATATGAAGAAAGCCTATCGCAAGATGGATGACATTTATCAAGGACTCAAGATGAAGTTTTCCGCCATGCGGTATTTTGATTTTATGAAAGTTCCCTTTGGGGTTGGGCTGAATTACGAAATCCATCAGGGAACGCTATTCGGCTTTGAAACGGGACACTGTATAGGAATTACGTTGCGAGCCAATTAAAAAGACCTGCTTTGCAGGCCATTTTACGTTAAACGTTCTTTTTTCTCCAGCGTTTTTTTGCGTCGTAATTCAGCATGAAGTTGTAGAATTCATCGGTGTTCGTGCTGTTCTGCTTGTTTCGGCGATAGGAAATCACGATGTCTCGTTTGAATTCCGTGTCGGTAATTTCCAGAAGTTTGACCTTCTTGTGATCCATCTTTCCCCAGGATACTTCGGGCCAGAAGCAGACTCCGATGCCGCCGGCAACGGCTTCCTTGATGGCTGCGGAGTTGTCGCTTTCGAAGGTGGTCTCGGATTTGAATCCGATTTTTTCGCAAAGTTCGTTACAGATCTTACGGTATTGTTTGGATCCGTAAAGACGGATGAATTTTTCATCTCCAAGATCAAAAAGGGAAATGGATGTCATCTTCTTGTACTTTGCTGTATTGGGAACTGCAAGGAAAATCTTTTCGGAACGAACAAATAATTCGTCACTCTTAAAGCTGTCAAGTTCGGGCTTGTAGGAGCTAAAGGTTCTTACGCAGAAATCGAAAAGGTCCGTTTCCTCGTTCTGGATCATGTCGATATTGATGTGAGGATGGCTTTGCTTGTATTCGATTACAACGTTTGTGAAAAGAGCCGATGCAGCAAGGACGTTCAGCTTGATGTTGTTGTTCTGCTGTTTTGCTACTTCCTGCAGTCTTTTGGGCAACGCCATCATTTCGTTATAGATGGGCTGCAATTGTTCGTAGAAGAATTTTCCGCTTTCGGTGAGTTTGATGTTCCTGCCTGAGGTCTTGAATAATGGAACCTCCAGTTCGTCTTCTAACTTGTGTATGGCCTGAGTGAGAGCGGGCTGTACAATGCAAAGGTTCTTGGCGCTTTGCGTTACGTGCTCGTTCTTTGCGACTTCCAAAAAATATTTGAGCTGCGTAAGTTCCATAATTACAAATATAGGCAAATGTGATGAAATCACAAGGTTTGATAATGATACTTTAAATCTATTTAATGATAAAAATAAATGATTAGTTGCAAAAAATGTAATCATTTTTTCTTATTGATTTGATTAGAAGAAAATATTAGTCAAAAATGATGAATCCATCTACATTTAGCAACGAATAAAAAAGAGCTCTAAAAATTATCACTAAAAACAATCTTAAGGAGATTGATTTATGAAGCTCAGAACTATTGCTGCCTTGGTACTTGCTGCCTCCACCATGTTTACTTTCACCGCATGTGATAAGGCAAATGCTTGTTCTTATAACGAAACTGCAAATACCTTGTCTTGCCAGGAAAAAATTTATAAGACGGTAAAGACCGGCGACAAGGTTTGGATGGCCGAAAACTTGGCCCGCTTTGATTCTGATTCCAGCTTCTGCTACGGCAGTAACCACGATAACTGTGAAAAGTATGGCCGTCTCTATCCCTATGAATCTGCCAATACCATTTGCCCCGAAGGCTGGACTCTTCCGTCCAAGGCTGATTTCGAAGCTGTTGACATGAAGGCTCTCAATGTCCTGAAGGCCGGATATCGCTATGCAAGTAATGGCAAGTTCGCTGACGAAGGCGTAAGCGCCAGCTTCTGGACTTCCGACTCCTTTGACGATGCCCGCGGTACCATGGTTCGTGTTGGTGACAGCACTGTGACTTATGAACACTTCAGCAAGAGCATTGCTTACTCTGTACGCTGCATCAAGAAATAGTTAAACCTAATAACCTTCACCTTTAACCACTAATGATCACTATGCAATGGTTCTTAGATCTCTTTACTAAATCCTCCGTAGCGCAGCAAGTGGTGGCTTTGTCCATCACGGCGGCCCTCGGCTTGATGGTTGGAAAAATCAAGGTGAAGGGCATTAGCCTCGGCGGTGCCGGCGCCTTGTTCGTCGGCATTCTTCTAGGACATTTAGGCCTTCGTCTAGAACCTAGCGTACTCCATTTTATGCAGGAATTCGGCCTTATCCTGTTTGTGTATACCATCGGTATGCAGGTGGGGCCTGGCTTTATAGATTCCATTCGTCGAAACGGCCTTGTGTTGAACATCCTGGCGGTGAGTATTGTGCTGATGGGCGTGATTGTTACTCTCTGTCTCTATTTCTTTACGGATATGCATAACAACGTACCCGTGCTCATTGGGATGCTTTGTGGCGCTGTCACAAATACGCCTTCCCTTGGTGCCGCAAATTCAGCCTTTGTCGCGGCCGGGGCAGACACGTCCCTTACGGGTATCGGGTACGCTGTTGCATATCCGTTTGGCGTTATCGGTATCATCCTGGTAATGATTCTTGTTCGCGTGTTCTTTAGGCAGGACCCTCAGAAGGCTGCCGAAGATTATGCAGCCGAAATCGCTTCCACCCGCAAGGAAATTGTATCCGTAAGTCTCCTGGTGGAAAACAAGAATCTGTTTGGTATCCAGCTTAAGGAAATTCCTGACCTGGTTTCTAGCGGTGTGGTGATTACTCGTCTTCTTCGCGATGGGAACATTGTTACTCCCGATGGAAAGACCGTGATTCTGGAAGGCGACAAGGTCCATATCGTGGGAATGCCGGAAGCGGTTTCCACTATGGAAAAAGTCATCGGTTCCCGTTTGTCTACGCCCATCACCAAGACTGATAGCAAGCTTGCAACCAAGTCTGTTCTGGTGACCAATAAGAAAATGCTGGGCAAGTCCATTGGCGCTCTCGCTTTCCCTGAACGTTATGGTGTGACCGTAAGCCGTGTGGTCCGTGGTGAATTCAAGTTTACTGGACGTCTGGACCTGCGTCTGAAATTTGCCGATAAGCTCCTGGTGGTTGGTCCTGCAGAAGGTATTGAAGCGGTTGCAAAAGAATTGGGTGATTCCCTGAAGGCTCTGGATCATCCTGAAATCATTCCCGCTTTTTTGGGAATCTTCCTGGGTATTATCGTCGGCTCGATCCCGCTGGCAATTCCTGGAATGCCCACCCCCCTAAAGCTTGGCCTTGCCGGTGGTCCCCTGGTGGTTTCCATCATCCTTTCCCGCAAGCGTAAGATTGGTCCGCTGAACTTCTTTATGGCTGCAAGTGCCAACCTGATGCTTCGTGAACTTGGAATTACACTGTTCCTCACTTGCGTGGGGCTCAATGCTGGTATCAAGTTCATCGATGTCCTCTTGAATGGCGATGGCTTCTACTACATGGGCCTTGCCGCCCTCATTACCTTCATTCCTCTTATGGTTGCAGGCATTGTGGGTAAGCTGGTGTTCAAGGTCAATTACCTGAGCCTCTGCGGTGCTATCGCCGGCTCTATGACGGACCCTCCGGCCCTTGCTTTTGCTAACGGACTTTCCAATAGCGAAGCGGTCAATGTAGGCTATGCTTCTGTCTATCCGTTGACGATGCTGCTCCGAATTTTGAGTGGTCAGGTTTTGGCCATACTTCTTTATACGGCTCTTTAAACGAATTCTCCGTGATTACATCCTGTCATTAACGAAAAGTGACCCACCGGCGAAGCCGGTGGTTCTTCATATACGGGCGTAGCCCTACAATACTAGCCGCGTGCAAGGGCACGCACGTCGATCTGCCAC